>JANMJJ010000072.1:0-4643 GCA_031371325.1 Akkermansiaceae bacterium
CCTCGCCAGGATGAATGGGAGCGTGTGTTTTCATGTTGGATTCAGTGGTAATCGACGATTTCGACTTCGTGGGGGCCGTCTGTTTTCCAGCGGAAGCAGACACGCCATTGGTCATTGATGCGGATGGAGTGTTGGCCTTTCCGGTTGCCCTTGAGCGCTTCGAGGCGATTGCCGGGCGGGACGGCGAGGTGGTTGAGTTCGGTGACGGCGTGAACTTGGGCGAGTTTCCGCAGGGCGACGCGTTGGATGTCGGGCGGGAATGACCGGGTTTTCCGTTCCTCGAAGAAGAGGGCGGTTTGCCTGCAAGCGAAGGAGCGAATCATCAGGTCAACGCGATAGTAACGCGTGGCGTTAAGCCGTCAAGCTGGGGTTTCATTTTCAGAGGTTCAACCTTCAGCAAGCGGATTCCAGACCCGCTGGAAGCCGCAGTCGCGGAAGTCCTTTTCGTTGACGGTGGCGAATTCGGTGACGCCTTGTTGGATGAGGAGGAGCGCGGCCCGCCAATCGTAGGCGCGGCGGCGGGCGAAGTCGGCTTGGCGGAGTAGGGCTCGGGCGGTTCCATATTCCACTCGCGCCGGTGGCGACAAGTGGACCGGGCGCGGTGGCCCAGCCCTACCGTTTTCAAAGAAGTTCACCAGCGGTAGTTTCTCTTTCATGTCGGTGGCTCAGTTCACGGTCAGAACCCGGACTTCGAGGCCCGCGATCCGGCGGAAATGGGCTTCATCCTTGGGGCCGACGAGGACACCGCAACCCAGACAACGCGCGGTGGCGGCCACGGCAATGTCGTTTTGGGGAATCATCGTTCCGCTTTGACTCAATTCAGCGAAGATGTCGGCATGGTGTTCGGCGGTTTCGGCGGTGAACGGCTCAATGCCCATCACGCGCCGCAAGGCTTCGAGGCGAGCCATCCGGCGGGCGGCTCGCGCAGCGGAATCGGCCAGACGGACGCCGGCCAGAGCCTCGGCCCATACCACAGCGGGCATTAGCAGTTCCTCGCCGCCGTCGAGGGCGAGGGTTTGCCCCGCATTTTCGGCGCGTTCCCAAGCGACGAGCGCGGAAGTATCCAGAATCAGGCCCATGGATTGGCGGCGGGTTGGTCGGACTCATTCACTTTTTCAAGATCATCCGCGAATATGGGGTCGCGTGGCAGACGGGCAACGGCAGATTGCAATTCCCCCCATGTGGCGCGGCGGGATCCGCTGGCTGGCGAGAGTTCGGCGATCGGTTGATCGTTCTTGGTGAGAAGGAAATGCTCGCCCTTGTGTTTGACCCTTGCGAGGTAGTCACCCAAGTGGCGCGCCGCGTCGGTGGTGCTGATGGTGGTGACAGTCGGCATACGTAAATATGTAATTTACAAAGTTCTGGAATTCAAGGGTGTCTATTTGTTTTTCATGACGGTGGCTCATTTCGTTTCACCTTTACCGCCTTTGGCAGGGGGAATCTTGGACAACTTGATCCGCTCGTAGGCACCGCGTTTGCTGTCCTCGGGATGGGGTTCGATGGCAAGCACCGTGATGTCGGCCTTGTCCGGGCCATAGGTCCAAAACAAGCGCCCGGCACCCGGCGTGTTATTTTCAAGATACGACTGGAAAATCTTGATGCCGTGGTTCCGGCTCAGATCCTGGATTTCATGCGAAGCGAGGCTGTTGTGCCTCGGGTCCGTAGCCAAGTGACCGAGCGTTTTCACGAGTTTCTTGAAGAACTTTTGTTCCTCCTTGTTCAACCCACCCCGGAGACTCCGGGTCGAGAGGTCCAACCAGAGTTGGTCCATCTCGGGGACTCCCATGCGGATTTGAAATGGCATAAGGCGCTTCAGCCTTTCTGATGGAGTGACAGGTCAATGGGAGCGGAAGCTTTGCCCTTCTTGAAGCTGGCCACGGAACGATCGAGCATTTTCAAGGTCCTGGCGGGAATCGCGTCGGGTGGAACCAAGACCCGCGGTTCCAGCATGTAGGCACCGTTGGATAGTGCTGTGACATGGAAGTATTTTGCCTTCGCGCCACGCAGGCTGATGCGGTTTTTTGCGTCCGCCGCCACATCGTAGTTATTGACGACGGTGATTTTTTTGGTGAGGTCCGATGATTTGCTGGATGCGGTTTTCATGGGTGGATCATGGTGGGAAATCCCACCGTTGTCAAATTCCCTGTTGGTGCCCAATTTCTCCAGCAGATTCTACCCTAGCTCACGGATCGAGGATTTCGCGGAGTGTTTCGGCGGAGAAGTGAACCAGCGGCAGCAGGACGGAATTTTTCAACTTCATGGGCTTTAATCCGGAGCAGGCGGATTCCAGATCCGCTGGAAGCCGCAGTCGCGAAAGTCCTTTTGATTGACGGTGGCGAAGTCGGTGACGCCTTGTTGCATGACCGCGCAGTCATGTGACATGGGATCTCCGCGATACCCGGGGGCGGCGGATCGTGGCAGCTTGGTTTTCGCAACCGCCGCAGCCCACACCCATCCCGATCAACCGATGAATCCTGAAATCCCGAATCCGCGCCTACAAACCCGCTTGGAAAACCTGCTGTCCTTTGTTTGCATGGGGGTCTTGATGCTCATCCCGGTGCTGTTCGCGGTGGCGCACATCGCGGCGGACGGAGAGCCATGGAATTTCGCGACGGGAGAAACGTTCAGTCCGGTGTCTAACGTGGTCAGCTCGTATGCGTGGCGGAGTCCGGCGGGCTGGGCGATGGTGGCGTGCATGGTAGGCTTCGCGCTGGTGATGGGTTTCGTCTCGTGGCACTCGGCGAGGCGGGGGCCGGGGTTTCTCGCGTGGTTCACCGCCGTGGTGGCAGCCGTCGCGATGGTGAAAATGCTGGAAGTCGCATGGTATCCGTTCAAGCCATCCAGGGAGACGTTTCACGAGATCCAGCAGGACTCGGCATCGGGGCCGACGCCGGAGATGAAGCAAAAGATGTGGAAGGGCGGCTTGTATGCGATGGGCGTGCCGCGACCGGAGTGGGTCCGCTCCCCGGAGTATCTCGCCAGTCTGCGTTGCCACTGGCTGCACCAGCACGCCATCGGAGCGGCGCAGGTCTGGATACTGCTCACCGTCATGGTTGCCAAGTTTCTGTGGAAAAGGCCGGAGGGTGGCAATGGATTCTGGGAATGCGCGAACTGGGTGGTGATGTTGTGGCTTGTGGCGGGCATTCTTGGCGCGCTGCTGCTGCCGGATCTGAACGGCGTGAGTCAGCGGGTGATGTATTTTGGGTTTTACCTTTGGATGCTGATCGTTGTGCGGCAAATCCAGCGGCAGAGGGGACAAAGTGCGATGGTCATAGACACGCCGCTACACCATTTGAACGCTTATGAATTTGAACCACCCTTTGACCGCAGTGAATTCGATAGGCAAACCGCGCCGCCGCGTGGGCGGAGTCCGGACGGGCATTGGATCTTTTCTGTTAAGGATTTGCCAATTCTTCCGATCCCGAAGCAGGCGGTGGTGACGAAGGATTTTATCGAATTCGACGGCTGGGTGTTCCCGCTCGCGTATGTCACGAAGAGTCTGCTGGTGTGGCTTCAGCAGACGTTTATTCGCTGGTCGAAAGAAGATGACAGCGAGAAGAATAAGGAGTGGATCAATGGCCTTGTGAAGGCGTTTGAGGATGGCGTGGCGGGGAAACTTTGAGTTCGCTTGATAGATGCCGCCAGGCCGGATGGTGGATGCCGACGCGGTGGCGGAGGATTTTCGAGAGTTCGAGGCCGAAGCTGAGGGACTTCTGGAAACGCTCTGCTACAAAACCGCCCGCGCACTCTCCAGCCACTTCAAGAAATCCGGCGATCCCATCCGCCGCGCCCAATACTGGTAGTTTAACCACAAAGATCGCAAAGATCGCAAAGATCGCAAAGAATTAAAAGTGGCAATCCCTTGCACCTACGTTCTTTGTGCTCTTTGAGTTCTCTGCGGTTAAAAACTCCAGAGTCTTAAACTGACAGCATTGTCCGCCGCGCCAAGGTCGATTACAAGCTCGGCTACTATCAAAAACTCCGCGACCAGTTCCTAATCACCGCCGCCACCGATCTCATCACCATCGGCACCCCCGCCCGTCAATCCTCCCACCTCCTTAGCGTGTTTGAAAAATCCGCCTTTCGCCGCGCGTGAAGCTTTGGTAAACCCGACATCATGGTAAGTCTTACCGAATTCAAGGAACAAGCCGCCGCCCTTTCCGTCGAGCAAAGGGCCTCGTTGGCCAGCTTCCTCCTCCAAAGCCCCAACGGGGCGATCTCATCACAGCCCAGGGCAACGCCCTGGGTTGGTTGCCCGTCCAACTACCGGAGCCCTGAAGGGGCGATCTAAAGGCGGGCGGCGGTTTTGGTGCGCCCTTTCAGGGCTCAATCCATTTTACATGGCTAACCCAGGGCGATGCCCTGGGCTGGCATGGCACTGCCCCGTTGGGGCGCAAGAAAGGGCCTCCTCCGAATGACGCTGTCTTAAAGCAGTTTTCACCAAATCAGACTTTGTAAGCCTTTGAAATTCAGTTGCTGAAATTTCTCGTTTTGTCTTAAGACCGCGCCATTCGACCCAGCGCCATGATCGTCGGAATCCCCGTTTCGGCCTGCGGCGAAAGTGAAACCTCGCCTCTCCAAGTGACTGCGGCGTCTCGCCGAGCGAAACGGAGGGGAGCACACGCGCCCTCGCGTGTTCCATG
>JANMJJ010000137.1:0-22963 GCA_031371325.1 Akkermansiaceae bacterium
GAATAAGCCATCGAACATGCGCACGTAGCCATCCATTTGCCCGACATCTGCGTGGGTCAACTCGCCGATTTTGAGATCGATGAGCAGGTAGAATTTCTGGCGGCAGTGGTAAAAAACTAAGTCGATGTAGCGTTCCTGCTCTGAGGCGGATCTGCTTCTGGCGGGCGACGAAGGCGAAGCCCGTGCCCAGTTCCAGCAGGAAGCGCTGCAAGTGCGCTCACAGATGATGGCACGCTCCAAATCCAGCTCGTGAAATGCCGCCACATCCGGCAATCCCAAGAATTCCAGAACATACGGGTTCTTCAGCGCATCGGCAGGCGAACTGGCGGGAACCGGCAGGTGGCGACCCTCGGCCAGCATCTTCTCCGGCTTCGCACTCTTGAGAATTCGCTCGTAGTAAAACGACTGGATCTGCCGCTCCAAGGTGCGCTTGTCCCAGCCGCCTTCAATCGTTTCTCGCTCGTAAAAATCCCGGGCTTCGAGGTTGTCCACACGCATCAGGGCGCGTTAGTGCGACCACGTGAGCTGTGGGGAAAAAGCTGGCACCGATTGGCTCCCCAGCGGGGAGCTTTTTGCCGACAGGGCTAATTCTATCCCCTGTTCGGTAAGAAGGGCTGCCAATTCAGCACCCGGTGAGCGTAGGCTTGGTGAAATTTCCGGAAATTCTGGAGATTGGTGACCGAAAATCCTTGGCCGTATTTCTGTGTGAGCTGTCTCGCGAGATTTGCCATGACTTGCCTGCCATATTCAGCCCGTTCGCCTCCGCCCTGCAATTCCTCCACGATCTCCCGCCCGATCAGCCAGTAGGCGAGCACCATGTTCGTGTTCACCGCCCGGACGACGTTGCCCCGCGCTTGGTCGAGGATCGTGGCGACGCGGTCGAAAAGCGCGGCGGCGGGCGGAGTCGCGGGCTGTTTGTTCTTACTCATCCTCGGAATTTCCGTTCAGTTCCATCGGGCGGACGACTGTCTCGATGAAGGCAATTTCCGCCTCGGTGATGCCATATTTCGCGTAGAGATCGTTGTCCGTCCACCGCTTCGTCCATTTTTGAGTCGGCACGAAAGTGTAAACTTTACGCGTCGTGTCTTGCGAGGGCTTGTGCAGAAGTATCAGGAGACGAGTCAGCCTGCACGTCAGATAGGATAAAACGCTTTCCGCCTGCTTTTTGGAATCGAGCGGACCAATGCACAGATATGTCTCGGAAGATATGGATTCAGGCTCGCCAATGAAGGGAGTGCTGATGATGCGATGCGGGTAGGTGTCTTTGTTACCGGTTCCAGGGGCGGCTCTTCCTGTGAATACCTTCCATTTATCGATGAATTGTGTGCCAGATGGGATTGAATCTCTGGCGATGTAACCCGTGCCTCCATTTTGATAGATCATGACATCGCCGGGCCGCCTGGTTGCTTTGCCTTTGAAAGTGGTCTCCAGCCCGAATGGCTTTCTTGAACTAACCAGCTTATCGAAACGCTTGTTTTCTGGCAGCGCAAGCGAATCGCTTTCTCCCTTTTCCACTGCTACAACTTTCTTTAGAATCGAAAGCCCTTCATTGAAGCGGATAAACACGTCCGCCCCCTTTTCGAGAAGCTGGCGTGTGGCCGTGGACTCAGGCCAGTCCTTGAAATGAGTGGCTACGCGGCACTGGCCAGCATGGTCCTTGTCCCAAAGGAAGAAGCAAACACCGCCTTTGAGGCCCACTCCTGGAAAGACATCGGACGCGCTGAGATAGTCGTCGATGGAGCGCAGGCGGTTATCGTTGAGCATCGACTCCCTGAACTCGTCCAAGCCTTTTCCGCCAGCGAACCAACGCGCAGGAATAACCATCGACAAATACCGTGGCTCCAAGGCTTTCGCTTGCTCTACGAAATGATGATAAATAGGTGCCGCGCTTGTCCCAAAGCCATCATCACTGAGTTGATAAGGCGGATTTCCAATGATGACGTCGAATTGCATATTTTTCCCGAATATCTCGGTCAGCCGAGCCTTGATGTTGTCGCTATGAATGAGCGCATAAGCGTGAGTTTCTAAACCCTCTGCACGGTCAAAAACCGATCGTGCCGCACCGCAGAATTGGCACCTTTCACCCTTCCAAGCATGCTCCATGCGCTGGAACCAGATATTCCCGTCGTCGCTTTTGAAACTCTTGGCGATGGAGTGGCCGCCCATCGCGTGTTTCGAGCAATAGACGCTGCGGCGGGCCAGCAGGCTGGTGATGCGGGTGATGCCGATGCCGAAAACCTGTTTGGTGAGGATGTGATCCACGCGCTTTTGCAGGTTGGGAATCTCCTTGGCCAGTCCCTCGGTGAGGCGGCGGGTGATTTCACGCAAGAACACGCCGGTTTTGGTGCAGGGATCCAAGAACGTCACCCCTCCGGTCTGCCCAGAGATTCGCGCCGCCGTGGTTCGCGGCCCACGCCTCGGCAAGCGTATCGAGCATCCGGTTGGCGAGTTCGGGCGGGGTGAAGACCTCGTCATTGGAGAGATTGGCGATGCAGGTGAGCACGTCCGGATTCCGCCCGCGCAAGGTGAAGCTGGCTTGCTCGTTCATGGGCATGGCGTTTCAGGCAAAGGGGTTGATGGGCGTGATGCCTTTGATGCTTGAAAAATCCGCGTCGTTCTCGGTCAGGATGACGGGGATGTCTTCGCGGAGCATCAAGGCGACAAGTTGCTGATCAAAATACTTTTGACGGGTGATCCCAGCCGTCACACAGAGATCGAGCGCGCGGTGAACGCTATCGAGCGTGAGTGGGAGGACGGTGAGACCACGCAGGCGGGAGATGGCTTGGATTTTTTCCCGCGCCAGGGCGGGGCTGTCCGGTGGCTGATTTTTTGGCCCGGTGAGGTTTGGATACATTTCCGCGAGGTTCTGCACTGAAATGAACAATTCCAACCCGACACGGTTGCGAAGGGCGAGCACCTCTTGTGCCCGCTGATGCCGGGGATCGGCGGCAAGCGTGGCATAAATGAGTACGTTGGTGTCCACCAGCACCCGTCCCGCCAGATTTTCAACGGTCATAAGTCTCCTCCCGGCTGAAACTGCCCTCGAAATGGCCTTGGGAGGTTACGATTTCATCCTTTGCACCCACACGGCTGCGCAAAAACTCTTCCAGGGCCATTTCAATGACCTGACTGCGCGAGCGCCTTTCCTCCCGGCCAAACCGATTCAAGTCCGCTACGAGAGATTCGTCGATAGTAGCACTGATGTGGGATTTCATGGCATAAGCATGTTACGGAGGGGTAGCTCTGTCAAGCCAATCGGATGCTTGCAGGATTTCCTTTTCACGCTCCCTCTGGTTTTGTGGTTTCAGGAACCATGGCCGCCAGTTCGCTCACGGTCACGGGCGGATAGGCCTTGGTGGGGGTAAAGAGTTCGTGTTTGCCGAGGTCTGCGAAGAGCGAATCCTCGGTGCTGTAAGAAGATGAGCCGGTCAAGCAATCCAGCTTGAAGTCGCGCCGTTGGAACTTGCCCTTGCCGAGATACCCCCACTCGGCGAAGAGGATGGTGCGCCCTTCATGGTTGACCCGAGGCGCGGCCAGGACATAACAGGCGAGGGCGGGCAGGGCGTTCCCGTTGTGCAGATATTGCCCTGGTAGAGCGATGTCTTACTTGTCGTCGGGATTGAGAAATTTGAAGGCCAGTCCGGCGACCAGACCGCCTGATAGATCGGCGACGATATGCAGCCAGATCTGCGAGAAGTTCACCAGCTTCATGACGGCGATGCCCACCGCCACGGCGGGGTTGAACGCGCCGCCGGAAATTCCCCCGACCGCGAAGGCACCAGTCATGACGGTCATGCCGATGGCCAGTCCGTAGAATGAATTGTTAGCCGTGCCTTTGGCGGTGGCGGTATTCACGACCACGTAAGCCAGCGCGAAGGTGAACAGAAACTCAGCCACGAATGCCGCCGGGACATTGGCGATCACCATCGGCGTGCCGCTCTTGCCGACGAGCCACACCGCCACGACGGCAGCCGCGATGCCAGCGGCGACTTGGGCGATCCAATAGGGAATGACATCCTTCAATTCGCAGCGGCCGCGGATGAACACGGCCAGCGTGACCGCCGGGTTGTAGTGCGCGCCGGAGATATGACCGCCGGCGAAGATCATGACCATCAACGCCGCGCCGATGGCCACCGGAGGAATGACTCCGGCCGCGCCCGGAATGACGGTGCAGCCGATGGTGAGCACGAGAAAGAACGTGCCGATGAACTCAGTGATGTATTTTTTCATGGTGGTTTGGTGGGAAGGTGGATTGATAGAATCCGCCGGGCATACTGATTAGAAAACAACAGGTTGCAAGCTCGTTAGTTGGTCGCCACGCCGCGCTCAAAACGGGAAAAAGATCGGGATGAAGATCGAGCCGAGGATCCAGCAGATGATGTCCAGCGGCACGCCCGCCCGGATGAAATCGCTGAACCGGTAACCGCCGGCGCTATACACCATCATGTGCGTCTGATAGCCGGCCGGAATGGCGAAACCAATGCTCGCCCCGATCATCACCGCGACGATGAACGGTCGGGGATCCACTCCCATGTCCACCCCCATCTGGATCGCAAACGGGGCCAGCAGGGCGGCCACGGCATTGTTGCTCAGGAGTTCGGTGAAAATAATGGTTAGAAGCAAGACCGCTGATAGAATGAGCCGTTTGTCCCAAGCGCCGATGAGGCCCATCAGGCCATGGACGATGGTCTTGGACGCCCCGGTCCGGTCCAGCGCCTCACCGAGAGCCAGCGTCCCCAGGATCATGATGAGGATCCGCCAGTCGATGGCCTGATAGATCTCGTCGGATTCGAGGCAACCGCCGAGCGTGACCAGCAGCGCGGCACCCAGCGCCACCCATTCGAATGGGATGAAGTTGTCGCGGGAGCCGAGAATCATCACCATCGCCAGTCCGAGCAGCGCCACCCAGGCCCGCTTGCGGCGGTAGGCGGGCTTTTGTTTGGTGTCGCTGAGATTGAGCACATCGCTATCCCGGAAGAGCTCCTTCATGCGTTCTGCGGAGCCCTCGAACAGCAAGGTGTCACCGACTTCCAGCTTGAGATTTTCGAAGTTGTCCCGGAGGTTCGCCCCCTGCCGGTGAACGGCCAGAATGATGATTCCGAACTGCTGGCGGAACCCGACGTCGCGCAGCGTCTTGCCGACCAGCTTGGATCTGGGGCCGAGCATGCCCTCGACCAGCACGGCCTTTTCCGTCTGCACATAACTGAGGCCGAATTCGGACTTGGCGACCACATCGATGCCTTCCACGTCGGTCAGCCCGCGCACGCCGGAAAGCCGGCTCTTGACGATCACGCGGTCGCCCGGTTCGAAGCGCAATTCATTCAGCGGCATCTCGACCCGGTTGCCACTGCGCCGGATCTCGATGACGCGCATGTCCCGGCGCTTGGCGAGCGAAGTTTCCGCCAGAACCTTGCCGACCAGCGGCGAGTCGTCCGAGACGATGGCAGCGGTTAAGAACTCCCGCTCCGCCTCGGAATCGATCAAGGTCGCCAGACAGACCCGGGTGGGCAGCAGCTTCCGGCCGACCAACATCAGGTAGATCACGATGCCGGCTACCAGAACGCAACCCAGCCCGGTGATTTCAAACATGGTGAAGGGCCGCATCCCTTTCTGTTTCACGATGCCGTTGACGATCATATTCGTGCTGGTGCCGATCATCGTCAGCATCCCGCCCGCGATGGCGAGATAGGAGAGTGGAATCAGAAACCGCGAGGGAGCCATCCCGGTGCGGCGGCAAAGCCCCATCACCACCGGGATGAAAACCAGCACCACCGTCGTGTTGTTGATGAAAAAGTGGAGACCGATGGTCACGCCCGCCAGCGCCAGCATGGCTTGCCACTCGGAGTGCCCCGCGATTTTCTCGAACCAGCGGCCGAAACTCTCGGCGAGTCCGGTTCGTTCCAGGGCCGTGCCGACAATGAACATGAACGCCACGGTGAGCACGGCGCTGTTGCCGAAAATCCCCGCCATGATCGAAGCCTTCTGCGCCTTGTCCACCGGCAGCAGAATCGCGTGACCATTGAACGGCACCACCAGCAGGAGGAAAACCGCACTCATCGCCACCACGTCCGGGGAGACTTTCTCCCAGATGAACATCGCCACTGTGGCGAGAACGAGGATGCAAACAAACAACTGATCGGGAGGCATGGGCGGCCAGCCTTAGCGTAGTCTCCAGCCGCTGTCCAGTCGTGCAAATCGGTCCCGGTGCAGCACCCTGGAAGGCCGGACGGCCCAAATTTCAACGCCGCCGCGGCTTGCTCTTGCCACATCGCGCCCGCCGCTCAGAATCCCGGCGTGAAAGTCCTCATCACCGCCGGCCCCACCCGCGAGCCGCTCGATCCCGTGCGTTTCCTGACGAATCGCTCGTCGGGAAAAATGGGCTACACGCTCGCCGGGGCTTTCGTTCACGAGGGCCACTCGGTGCTGCTCGTTTCCGGCCCCACCGCATTGGACGTGCCGGAAAACGTCGATTTCATCCCGGTCGAGACCGCCGCCGAAATGCACGACGTTGTTTCAAAACACATCGGGCGGATGGACATCGCGGTGTTCGCCGCCGCCGTCGCCGACTACACGCCTGCCACGGTCGAGGCGCAAAAAATCAAGAAATCCGGCGACACGCTCACCCTCGAACTCGTCCGCACCGCCGACATTCTCGGCTCGGCCCGGGAAAAATTCGGCTTCACCGGCACCCTCGTCGGCTTCGCAGCGGAAACCGAAAACCTCGAAGCCAACGCCCGCGACAAACTCGGCCGCAAGCACTGCGACCTCGTCATCGCCAACGACGTTTCCCAACCCGGCATCGGCTTCGACTCGGACCACAACCAAGTCCTCCTCGTCTATCCGGACCGCACCGACTCGCTGCCCTTTGCCTCGAAGCATGATCTGTCGCTTCAACTCGTCGATGCCATCGTCGCAATGAACAAGTTGGTGGTTGGGAGTTGATGGTTGATAGAAAAGATCAAGACTTCCGCTTCCGCATCCTCTTCCCATCAACAATCAACCATCCACCATCAACTCTCTTCCATGACCGACCTCGCACTCGCCACCCACGCCGCCCTTGAAGCGGGAAAACTCCTCCGCCAACATTTCGGCAGCGACAGCGTCGTCGATGAAGCCAGCGATCACGACATCAAGCTCGCGCTCGACAAGGAATCCCAAGACCTCATCACCAAGATCCTACTAGGTGCCCGCGAGGGCGACGCGCTTAACGGCGAGGAAGGCATCGCCGGCAACCAGGAATCCGCCCGCCAATGGATCGTCGATCCCATCGACGGCACCGTGAACTTCTTCTACGGCATCCCTCATTTCTGCGTCTCCATCGCCTTGCGCGTCGCCGGGGAAATCACCGTCGGCGTCATTCATGATCCCATGGTCGGCGAAACCTGGACCGTCGAAAAAGGCAGCCCGGCCATGCTCAACGGCAAACCGATCCACGCCAGCAAGCGCAAAACCCTCGGCGAATCCATCCTCTATGTCGGCTGCGGCAAGGACGAGGACGCGCTGCGCACCGGCATCGACCGCTTTCACAAAGCCTCGCTGCGCGCCCGCAAGATGCGCATGATGGGCTCCGCCGCGCTCGGCATGGCCTACATCGCCAGTGGCCGGATCGACGGCTACATCGAGTCGCGTATTTCCCTCTGGGACATCGCCGCCGGTCAACTCCTCGTCGAAACCGCGGGGGGCAAAGTGGAACTAACACCCGTCGCCGGCTACGGCGACGCCTACTCCATCATCGCCACCAACGGCCGGATCCCGATTGAGGAAATTCTTTGAAGAAGTAGAAGGCCTAGAGTCGAGAATTGAGAGTTAGAGAAATAGTCTCCGCTCACCTCGTCTTCTAACTCTCAACCCTCAACCATAAACTCTCAACTTCTTCCCATGACCGGCATCGGCTACGACGTTCATCAGTTCGCGGAAAACCGCCCGCTCGTCCTCGGCGGCGTGACGATTCCGCACAGCCACGGCCTGGCCGGACATTCCGATGCGGATGTCCTCTGCCACGCCATCGCAGACGCGGTGTTAGGTGCGATGGGTCAGCCCGACATCGGTTACTATTTCCCGCCCGGCGATCCGGCGTGCAAGGACATCTGCTCGTTGCGAATCCTCGAAAAATGCCGCGATCTAGCAGCCGCAGCCGGCCTGACGATCATCAACGTCGATTCCACCCTCATCGCCGAGGCTCCGAGGGTGTTACCCCACCGCGACGCCATGCGGGCCAATATTGGCGCGGCCCTCGGCATCCCGCCCGAGCGCGTCGGCATCAAGGCGACCACCAACGAAACCATGGGCTTCATCGGCCGCAAGGAAGGCATCGCCGCCCTCGCCGTCGCGCAAGTGGAGTGACAATGGAGGGCGGGCATTCCTGTCCGCCCTGCCAATGACCCGTAAAAGAGAAGAGTTTCGCGCCCTTGTTCCCGCCGTTTGTAAAAATCCCTCCCCACTCACGTAGAATGAAGCTCCTTCAAAATCCATGATTCCCTCATCCACCACCACCACCCCTCTCACCGCGCTTGTGTTTGCCGCAGTCTCGTCCGGTTTCCTGCACGCCGAGGTCAAGCCGAACCCCTTGTTCACCGACGGTGCCGTGCTCCAGCGCGGCCAAGCCGTCCCCGTCTGGGGCACCGCGCGGGATGGCGAGAAGGTCTCGGTCGCGATCGGCGGCCAGAAGCTCACCACCACCGCCGCCAACGGAACCTGGCGGGTGAAATTGAAGCCGCTCACCGCCGGCGGGCCGTTCACCCTCACCATCACCGGGGACAACACGGTCACCGTGAACAACATCCTCGTCGGGGAAGTGTGGGTCTGCTCCGGCCAATCCAACATGGAATTTCCATTCAGCGACGCGGCGAACGCGGCGGAACAAGGCCCGCAGGCCAACTACCCGAAGATCCGCATGTTCACCGTGGCGAAGAACATTTCGAGCCAGCCGCTCGCCGAAGCGAAGGGGAGCTGGGTGGAATGTTCGCCCCAAACCGTGGGCGGTTTCTCGGCTGTCGGTTACTTTTTCGCGCGGGATCTCTACCAGAAACTCGGCATCCCGGTGGGCATGATCCACACCTCCTGGGGCGGCACCCCGGCGCAGGCATGGACCAGCATTGAGGGCTTGGGAAAAGACCCAGAGCTGAAGGGCCACGCCGATGCGGCCAAGACAGCGCTCGACAATCTCCCCGCAGCGACCGCCGCCTATCCGGCGAAACTCGAGGAATTCAAGGCCGCGAAAACAGCTTGGGATGAAACCGTCGGCAAGGCCTATCAGGAGTCCCTCCGGACCTGGGGCGAGGAAACCGCCAAGGCGAAAACGGCCGGCCAACCGCTGCCACCCAAGCCCACCTTGGCCAGCCCGCGACCCGCCGCGCCCAAAGGCCCGGGTGGCAACCAGAACAGCGAAACCACGCTGTTCAACGCCATGTTGAATCCCCTCATTCCCTACGCCATCAAGGGAGCCATCTGGTATCAGGGCGAGTCCAATGCCGGCCAATCACGCCTGTATCGTACCTTGTTCCCAGCGATGATCGCCGACTGGCGGACCCGCTGGAGCCAGGGAAATTTTCCCTTCCTCTTCGTCCAGATCGCACCGTTCAACGACCAGCCGCCGGAAATCCGCGAGGCGCAGTTTCTCACCCTTTCCAAATCCAAGAACACCGCGATGGCCGTGACCACCGATGTCGGCGAGGCCACTGACATCCACCCGACCCGCAAGGAGCCGGTCGGCCAACGCTTGGCTCTAGCAGCTCGCGCACTAGCCTACGGCGAGAAGCTCGAATACTCCGGCCCGCTCTATCAGTCGATGACCGCCAAGGGCGACAAGATCGCCCTCAGCTTCACCCACGTCGGCGGCGGACTGGTCGCGAAAGACGGCGAGTTGAAAGGTTTCACCATCGCCGGAGCTGATGGCAAGTTCGTCCCCGCCAAGGCGGTGATCAAAGGCCCTAACATCATTGTTGCCGCCGAGGGCCTGACCGAGCCGAAAGCCGTCCGCTACGGCTGGGACAACGTCCCCGACGTCAACCTCTACAACCAGAATGGCCTCCCCGCCTCGCCGTTCCGCACGGATGTGGATTGAGGAAACACCCTTGGATCGCCGCTCAAGACCAGAAATTTGACGCCATTCCGCCCGTTCCGGGTTATTATCTTTGTCGCAGATCGTTTGTATGGTCACATTTCGCGCAAGCGATCAGGAATAACCGGGATCGAGATGACTCTCACCATCGCAATGAACCTCAAAGCCATCATCGCATTGCTCATGGGACTGGTCATCCAGTTATCCCAGGTGCAATCGTGTTCGGCGGCGATTCCAGCCGGTCCATCCGGAGTCAAGGCGAGTCCCATGTGTTGCTGCGCCGGACTCCAGTCTTGCCCGTGTGCGAGCGACCGGAGTGGCGACGAAAAACCCGCACCGCTGATCCCTGCGGCGGTGGATCTGAAATGGCCCATCTCGAAGGCCACCGGAGCTAGCAGCCTCGACGCCCCGGTTTCTCCCCGCACGGCAACCGTGGTTGCCACCGCCTCACGCGCGGAAGCCCGGAGAGCCTATCCAGGAGTGCCGCTTGCGGTGGCCTTCTGTCGTTTTGTCATCTGAGTCCGCGCCCTGGCAGGCGTACTGCGCCCATCCATTTTCACTGCGATGGTTCGCGGTTGATAGCGGGCGCGTGGAAATTCCATCCAATGACTCACATGATTTATGAAATCCATGATTCCCATTTTCACCGGCCTCCTCGTGGCCGGGAGCCTGCTGCAAGCGCAGGAAACCAAACTCGTTGACGTGACATTCCTCTCCGCGTTGCGGGCGGAGGCATCACGCAACCACCCGGCAGCCAGCTCGGCAAAAATCCGGGCCGCCGCCGCCGCCCATGACATCCGGGCCGTCCGGCTGTGGGACGACCCCACGGTGGGCCTCGAATTCATGGCAGCGGAAAAGGCCAAACGGAAGGACGACGGCGACCTGCGCGTCAGTTTCGAGCTGCCGCTGCCCAAACCCGGCATGTTCGCGGCCAACCTCTCCAAAGCCGATGCCCTGCGGCGTGCCGAGCTGGAAATCTCCCGCTCTTCCGCGCTCGAAGTCGGCGCTGCCGCCGCCAAGGACGCCATCGAACTCGCGCTCGCCGACGAATCGATCACCCTCCAGTCCGGGCAGCTCAAATGGCTGGCATCAATGGCCGAAAACGCCCGCCTGATGGCTCAAAACCCCGACGCCACCAGCATCGACGCGCTGCGTCTGGAAAGCGAGCTCGCCCGCGAGAACCAAATCCTGGAGGCCGCCCGCCGCACCCGCGAGAGCATTTCCCGGAGCTTAAATCTCAGGCTCGGTCGCCCGTTGGAAACCCCATGGCCCGCCCTCCGCCTCCACGCCGCCCCCTCCCCGGTGCCAGTGGCCCGCGCAGAAATCGCCCGCATCCCGCGCCTCAATCCGAAGGTCCGCTCGATGGGGGAAATGGCTTCCGCCGCCACCGCCGAAACTCGCATCGCGGACCGCGAACGCCTGCCCCAACTCTCGCTGGCAACCCAAGCCGAGTTCTATTCCGGCGGCGACTTCCGCGACGTGTCGCTGGGGCTGAAAATGAGCCTGCCATCTTTCAACCGCAGCTCGTATGACGCCAAAATCCAAGCCTCCCGGCTTCGCGAACAAGCCGCCATCAAAGACATCGAAGCGACCCGGCTGGAAATCGCCTCCGGCGTGCTTGCCGCCGTGACGGATGCCGCCAACGCCGCCGCCCAAGCCACCGCCTACTCCGGCGAAATCTATCAACGCGCGCTCTCCGCCACCCAAGCGGTGGAAGGCTCGTGGATCAGTTCCAAGTCCACCCTCACCGATCTGTTGGATTCTCACCGCATGCTCTTTTCCATCCGCCTCGAACAACGCCGCTTCGTCGCCATGCAACTCGCGGCGCTCGAAGAACTCAACCTCCTTGTCCCCAACCGTCCATGAAAACATTCCTCACCATCCTGATCACCACCGCGCTCGCCATCGGCGGAACCCTGCTGGTCAAAAGCCGCATGTCGCCAATCGCCGCAAGCCCGGCCGCGGAACCCAAGGCGCATCACTATCAGTGCGCCATGCACCCGTGGATCAAGAGCGACAAACCCGGCCGCTGCACCATCTGCGGCATGGAACTCACCTCGGTTTCAGAGGGCGACACCGGATTGGATGCCGTCGGCGGGGAAAATGTCCTGGCACTCAGCCGAAACCAAATCCAAGTCCTCGACGTCCGCACCGAAGAAGCGAAGATCCAACCGCTCGTCCACACCCTGCGTGTCGCCGGCATGATCGATGACGATGCCACGCGCCACCGCGTCCTATCCGCCTACGTCGATGGCCGGATCGAAAAGCTCCACGTCAACTACCTCGGGGCCGAAGTCGATGCCGGCCAACCGCTCGCCGATTACTACAGCCCGAATCTGCTGCAGGCCGAACGCGAATACCGCCAGCTAACAGGCGAGCTGCGCAAAGCCACCACGCTGCGGCTCCGCCAGATGGGCCTCACTCCCGAACAAATCGAAGCCGTGGCCGACAAGCCAGCCGACTCGCTCACCTCCCAGATTCTATCACCCATCGGCGGCACCGTCGTCGGACAGGACGTGTATGAAGGCCAGTATGTCACCACCGGCGAGCGGCTTTTTGAAATCGCCGATTTCTCCACCATGTGGTTCATGTTCCGCGCCTACGAGCAGGACATGCCATGGATCAAACCCGGCCAATCCGTGACGGTCACCACGCCCTCGCTTCCCGGAAAATCCTTCACGGGAAAAATCACCTTCATCGATCCGAATTTCGAGGAAGCCACCCGCTCGACCAAGGTCCGCGTCGAACTCCCGAATCCCAAGGTCGCTGGCCGCCGCGAACTCTTGCACCGGCTCTACGCCGACGGCGCGGTGACCGTGGATGCGCCCGCCACCCTAACCGCTCCGCGCTCCGCCATCATCCAGACCGGATCCGAGGCCGTGGTTTACATCGACAAAGGCAGCGGGGCATACGCCCAGTCAACAGTGACACTCGGCCGCCGGGGCGACACGCTCGTCGAAATTCTATCCGGTTTGAAGGCGGGCGACAAGGTCGTCACTAACGGCAACCTGCTCATCGACGGCCAAGCCGAACTGAACCGCTCCTACATGTCACCGGCCACCACGCCGCCGCCCGTCGCAACGATGTCGGCCCCTCTCACTGAACCACAGCAAAAAGCGATCCGCAGTTTCATCAAGGTCGCCGATGCGATGGCAGCGGCCCTTGCCGCGGATGACCTCGCCGCATTCAACACAGCCAGCGAACCCACGATGATGGAAACGAGCAAGCTGACCGAAGCACTCGCCGGCATGCCCAATCTGGAAGCACTCGATCTGGCAAAGCACTTCCACGGCTCCGGGGATCTGACAGCGGCCCGCGTCGCTTTCCTGAAATTCACCGTGGCCGCCACCGCCGTGTTGGAACCGATGCGGAAAATACAAGGCTTCCCCGAACTGCAAATCTGGGAATGCCCGATGGTCGGCGAGGCCATCCCGGATGCTCCGAAAAAAGCCCGCTGGATCCAAACCGGTGGCCGCCCAAATCAGAACCCGTTCTTCGGCAGCGAAATGCTCGACTGCGGAAAGGAAATCAAACCATGATCGAACGCATCATTGAATGGAGCCTGAAAAAACCGGTTCCTCGTCGCCTGCGCCACCCTGCTGCTCGTCGCGCTGGGAGTGCGCGCCGTCTATCTAACGCCTGTCGATGCCATCCCGGACCTGACGGAAAATCAAGTGCTCGTCTATACCGAATGGGCCGGCCGCAGCCCGCAGGAAGTCGAGGACCAGGTGACCTATCCTCTAACCACCGGATTGCAGGGCCTCTCCGGGGTGAAGGAGGTCCGCGCCACCTCGATGTTCGGCTTCTCGCTGAGCACGATCATTTTCGAGGACGGCGTGGACACCTATTTCGCGCGGACGCGCGTGCTGGAGCGCTTGAATTTCCTCCAGAGCATGATGCCTGAAGGAGTGACGCCGCAACTCGGGCCGGATGCATCGGGCCTCGGCTGGGTCTATCAGTACTACCTCGCCGTCGATCCCGCGAAGGCGGAAAACGGCGGCTACGATCTCGCGAAACTCCGGTCCGTGCAGGATTGGTATATCCGCTATCAGCTCGCCAGCGTCCACGGCGTGGCGGAAGTCGCCAGCATCGGCGGGTTCGTGAAGCAGTATCAGATCGAGCTTTCCTCGACCAAGATGCGCGCCGCGAACGTGACGATGATGGAAGTGCTAACCGCCGTCCAGAACGCCAACCTCAACGTCGGCGGCAAGACCGTGGAGGAAAACGGTGCCGAGTTCGTCCTGCGCGGCATCGGCCTCGTCACCAGTCCGGAGGATCTGGAATTGGTGACCATCAAGGCGATGGAAGGCACGCCGATCTATCTGAAAGACATCGCCACTGTCCAGATCGGCGGGGATTTCCGCCGCGGCGCGCTCGACCTCAACGGCCACGAAGCAGTCGGCGGCACCGTCGTCATGCGCAGCGGTGAAAATGCCAAGGCCGTGATTGAACGCGTGAAGGAAAAGATCGCGCAAATTTCGCCCAGCCTGCCGCCCGGCATCACCATCAAATCGTTCTACGACCGCAGCGAACTCATCGACCACACCATCGACACGCTCAAGCACGCGCTGATCGAGGAAATCATTTTGGTCACCCTCGCCCACATCATTTTCCTGTGGCACTTCCGCAGCATCCTCATCGTCACCCTGCCGCTGCCGATCTCGATTTTGATCTCGTTCTTCCTGATGAAGGAATTCAGCATCACCAGCAACATCATGTCTCTAACCGGCATTGCGATCGCCATCGGCGTGCTGGTGGACGCGGCCATCGTCGTCACCGAAAACGTCCTGCGCCATTGCGAGAGAGCGGAGGAGAAGAAGGGCGGCAAACTCACTTCGAAGGAAACCCTGGACGTCACGCTGGTGGCCTGTAAGCAAGTCGGCCGGCCAATTTTCTTCGCGATGGCGATCATCATCCTCGCCTTCGTGCCGGTGTTTGCGCTGACCGGACAACAGGGCAAACTGTTCCACCCGTTGGCTCTCACCAAGACCTTCGCGATGATCGGCTCCACCCTGTTAGCCGTGACGCTGGTGCCGGTGCTGTGCTCGCTGCTGGTGCGCGGGCCGTTTCATTCCGAAGACCGGAACATCGTCATGAAGTTCCTGCTTCGGCTCTATGAGCCCGCTCTGAATTGGGCGCTCGCACATCGCAAAACGGTGGTCAGCCTCGCCTTCGTCATCCTCTCCGTCGCCCTTCTAACGGCCTTCGGCCTGCCCCGCGGTTTCGTGAAGCAGATCCGCGACAAGGGTTATCCGCAGACGGCGGATCTGGTCACCGGCTTCGGCAAGGAATTCATGCCGCCGCTCAACGAAGGCAGTTTGCTGTTCATGCCGGTGATGATTCCCAAGACCGGACTCAAGGAAATCCAGCGCGTCATGTCGTGGCAGGACAAGATTATCAGCGAGACCCCGGAAGTCGCCAGCGTGGCGGGCAAACTCGGCCGCTTCGAAACCGCCACCGACCCCGCGCCGACGGAAATGTTGGAAACCACCATCATGCTCAAACCGGAATACATCCCTCACGGCAGATTCCGCGTGATGCGAAACCCCGAGTGGCGCGAGGGCATGACTGTCACCAAGCTCAAGGCCGAGCTAACGGAAAAGATGAAGCAAGTCCCCGGCTATGTCCCGGCGTTTTTGCAACCCATCGAGAACCGCATCCTCATGCTCTACACCGGCATCCGCGCCCAAGTTGGCATCAAGATCTATGGCGACAACCTCGACAAGATCCAGCGCAAGGCATTTGAGATCGAGAAGATCGTCAAGGGCATTGATGGTGCCGCCGGTGTCTCCGCGTCGCGGGTCCAGGGAAAGCCCTATCTCAACATCAAAGTCGATCGCCAGGCGATGGCTCGCTACGGCCTCAGCGCGAAAGACGTGTTAGACGCCGTCGAGATTTCCATCGGCGGCAAAAACGTCAGCACCACCATCGAAGGCCGCGAGCGATTCCCCATCCAGATCCGCGTCGAGCGCGGTGAGCGGGATGATATCGAAAAGCTCGGACGCATCCTAGTGGCGGCCAAGACAAGCAGTATGGGAGATAGGGGAGGAATAGGAGTTACGGGTAGCTCGGCGGAACAGGGAACTTACATTCCGCTTGGTATGGTCGCCAAGATCTCCCGCGAGATCGGAGCCAATGAAATCGCTTCCGAAAACGGCCTGCTGCGTTCCTATGTCCAGGCCAACGTCCAGGACCGCGACCTCGGCGGCTTCGTCGAGGAAATCGAGCGCAAGCTCAAGGGAGTCGATATGGAAGGCATGACCTACAAGATGACCGGTGAATTCGAAAACCAGCGGCAACTCACCAAAACCATGTTGCTCGTGTTCCCGCTCGTCCTGATGGTGATCTTCGTCCTGCTCTACTTCGTCTATCACAGCACGCTGGAAGCCGCGCATGTCATGCTCGCCGTGCCCTTCGCCCTCAGCGGCGGAGTACTGTTGCAAAAGCTGCTAGGCTATAACTTCAACGGTGCCGTCTGGGTCGGCTACATCGCGCTGTTCGGCACCGCCGTACAGACCGGCGTCGTGATGGTCGTCTATCTGGAGGAAACCGTGAGGGCACGCCTGCTCGAAAAGGGTGCGGCCTTCACCTACGAGGATCTCGTCCAAGCAGTGAAAGACGGTGCCCGCCTCCGCCTGCGGCCCAAAGTGATGACCGTCGCCACCATCGTCGCCAGCCTGCTGCCGATCATGTGGAGCCACCGCCAGGGCGCGGAAGTCATGAAACCGCTTGCGACCCCCGTGATCGGAGGCATGATTTCCAGCCTCATTCACATCCTCATCGTCACCCCCGTGATCTTCCTCTGGCTGCGCGGCCGGGAGTTTAGAAACGGCACTCTTCATGGATCACTCAACTCCGACACTGTCGATTGATCCACAATTTTCCCTGGGTAAAAAACAACAAACAAACACCGAAGAACCCAAAAGCCAAAAGGGTTTCTTCGGGGGCCGGTGTTTAACTGGGCGGCGCGCGATATCTGGAGCGTTCCACTCACTAAATCCGACTGAACCTGAAGGAACCCTTATCCATCATTCAAAACCATGAACGATTCCGAATTCGATAACTTGCTGCGGACGGCAAAAGTCAATGGCCCTTTGCCGGGTTCTTTCCGTCAAGGCGTCTGGCACCGGATCGAAATGGCGGGGCTGGAGTCCAATCGCGACTCTGCCTTGTTCCACCGGTTTGTCGGCGCATTATTACGATCGTTGGGGGCAACGACCGGGGTCGCCGCCACCATCGTGGCGGGCTTATGGTTGGGAGCTTCCAGCCTGCCCGATACGTATAGTGACCGGCTGGCTTACGTGCATTCTATCAGCCCCTTCACCCGCAATCACCAAAAATGAAAAAGGGTTTGATCATCCTCGGCATCGCGCTGATCGCGGGAGTGGCGGCATTTTACGGGATGCATTCGCGCAAGCTGGCGGAGCGGCAGGCTCTGATGCGGGACTGTCTGCCAGAGCTTGCTTGGGTGCGAACCGATTTGAAGCTCACCGACTTGGAGCTTGTCAAAGTCACAGCACTCCACACCGACTATCTGCCGAAATGTAAGGAAATGTGCCGCCGGATCGTCACCGCCCGTGACAAGGTCAGCATGGCGGCCAAGAGCAGCGGAAAAATAAACCCCGCGCTGGAAGCGGCCATCCGGGAACACGCGGAAACCCAGGCGCAATGCCAGCAGGCCATGCTCAACCATTTATACGAAACCGCCGCGCTCCTTGATAGAGACCAGTCGGCACGTTACTTGGAGACCATGATTCCATTTGCCCTAGAGTTCGATTCCAACCACCCAGGAAACCCTCGTTCCCGTTAGGGAGCAATCGGCATGGATACTTCCGATCCCGAACTGATGTCCCGGCTGGCCGCCGGCGACGATCTAGCCCTGAATGTCCTGATGGAACGCTGGAGCAAAGGCGTGGCCGGATTTCTTCACAAAATGACGGGAAACCGCGACACCGCGCTCGATCTCGCGCAAGAGACTTTCGTCAATCTCTACAAAGCCCGCAAACGTTACCGGGCGGGCGGAAACTTCAGCACTTATCTTTTTGCCATTGCGGCCAATCTCGCGCGGAACCATGCCCGCTGGAAGGGCCGGCATCCGACACTTTCCCTGGACGCCACGCCTGAGGACGGTGGCCCCACCCTCCACGAAACGGTGGATCCGAACCAGACTCCTGAAGAAGCCGCCCAAGCCGCGGAAAAATTTCGGGCCGTCCATGAAGCATTCCTTCGTCTGCCTGCCGACTTGCGCGAGGCGATGACCTTGTTTGTATATGAAGGTATGGGTTACGCGGAAATCGCGGCGGTCAGTCTGTGCAGCTCGAAAGCGGTGGAAACCAGGATCTATCGGGCACGGCAAATCTTGAAGGAGCAGTTGAAGGAATTGCGGTCTTGATGCCGCAGTGATCCGCAGGGGATTGCATCGATCAAGCGGGTTGCTATCGCTACGCGAGCGGGGCGCAAAAGAGCCGCCCGGTGGCCAAGGTCACCGGGCGGCTGTAGGTCAGTTGTTCCGGGCATGAGGCACGCCCGGCGAACCTCATATCACATCTTGCTACGAGGGCCAAGGTGCAGGAACCAAACATGGTTGAAACTTGTACCCGAACCAGAAAAGTAACCTTCGCCGATGGGAGTGTAGCTCAGCTTGCCACGGGGAGAATGCGCCCATGACGGGGATGCGAATCCCAAGGTTAGGAGAGATACAATCGCGGTGATTTTTATTGTGGTTTTCATTGTGATAGTTGGTTATTGGTTTCCGCCGAGCATCCCCTTTGAGCGATTGAATCGTTCTTTGAAAACTTGGATCATCGGCTTCAACCCTAATAACCCGCACATCCTTCAAACCCTTGAACTCATTCCAAATGAAGACCATCATCATCCCGCTATCCATCGCCTCGCTGCTCTTCGTTGCCTGCAAGCCCGCGAAAACCGAAACCACCCAAGCCGTCGCACCGGCTGAGAAATGCATCGTCTCCGGCGAAACCCTCGGGGAAATGGGCAAGCCCTTCGAATATGTCTATCAAGGCAAAACGCTGAAGTTCTGCTGCAAGAGCTGCGTGCCGAAGTTCGAGAAAGAACCCGCGAAGTATCTGGCAAAGTTGAAGTAAAGATGACATGTCCCGAGGGATCACGGAGCCTTACCCAACCGGCGTCAATGAAGTGTTTTTCGATATCACGCGGTTCCGCAGGCTGGCCATGATACTGCGGCTGGGTGATACCGAATGAGACCTTTCCATCCGGCCATGCGATGACGGAGGCTAGTTTCACGTCGTCGCCGAAAACGTCGTTGTTGGCAATCCAGCGGGCGAGGTATTCCAGCGGCGTCGCATGCAAGAATTCGATGACCTCGCGGGTCGTCGTTTCGCCAGGTTCCGCCCGGAGATTGACGAGCGGCAGCGAGATGACTTCGGGGACGAGACCGAATGCCGGAGGGATGGTTGTCTTGCCTATAAGCCCTGAAGCGATCGACAGGTCAACCGCATGCTCAGTTCCCAGCTTCAAACCGGGATCCTCACCAACGAATGAATCCCAACTGAAATCGGGCCTTTTCAGGATTCCAAGTTCACCAGCCAAAGCAACTGCTTGTTTGCTTTGGCTTCGGATGCGGGCGGGACGCTCCGCCCCATGGCATTCGCCGTGGTTTCCACAAAGGTCGCGTAGTCGCTGATAGAAGGTTTCAAGCGAATGCCCTGACCCGCCTTGACCTTGTCGGGCCCGACTGTCGGAGGGTTCGTCTGATTCTTTTTTTTCGCGTTCACGACACGGCCACCCTACACGGAGGATCTGACGGGTCAACGCCGGAGTCGTTCACTGGACGGTCGCGGACCGCCGCCACATTCTTTGCGATTCGCGTTTCCCTAGTCCCGTGTTGCCTGCTAGTCATTCCGTAGCCGCTCATGACCCGTTCTCCCAAAGCGACCAGCTTCCTCCGCCGCATCGTTGAATTCGAGGCGCACCGTCGGTTCTCGGTGGCGCTGGTGGTCGCGCTGCTGACCTTCGGCCTCTCATCGCGCTGGCTGGAAATGAAGGTGAGTTTGATTGTCTCATGGGATGCGTTCGCGCTCTGCTCGCTGGCACTGGCTTGGGCGGGGATTTTTTTCACCGATGCGAAGACCCGGGTGGAGGAGGCGAAGTTGCAGGATTCCAGCCGCACGGCGATCTGCTGTTGTCTGGTGGTGGCCGCGTTCGCCGGACTTTTCGGGGCCGCGCTGCTGCTTCATTCCGCAAAACAACTCGATGGCAACGAGGCCGTTTGGCACGTCGCGCTGGCGGTTCTAACGGTCGTCGCTTCGTGGCTGCTGGTGCACACCGTCATGTCGCTGCACTACGCCCACATGTGCTATCAGATCGCCGGCAAATCCCGGCAAGAGTCCCTTGGCGTCGGCCTGAGATTCCCGGGCGAAACGCAACCGGACTTTCTCGATTTCGCCTATTTTTCATTTATCATCGGCATGACCTGCCAGACTTCGGATGTGGAAATCACCTCACGCCATGTCCGCCGGACCGCGCTCTTGCACGGATTGCTCGCATTCGGGTTCAACGCGGTGATTGTCGCGTTAAGCCTGAATCTGGCTTCATCATTGTTATGACAGCTCGTCAACGGTGCCCCCCTGAAGAGGTGCTACCGAAGTGAGTAAATCACCCGTCGCAAGTGCAGGCGTATTCGGTATTGTGGCATTTTCCACATTCGCTGAGGTCGAGCGGGATTCGGAAGTTCTTGGCTTTGGCGGCGGGTTTCACCTGAAAGACGATCGTGTAGTGCTCGCCCTTCTCAATGAATTGGATGCTGTTACCCGTAAGTAGAAGAATGAATTCAATAAAAACAAACAACGAAAGACCATGAAAACGAAAGCAATTCTCGCCGCTGTCGGAAGCATCGGTATCGCGTTAAGCTTCGGTTTGAGTGCCCTGCTTGCTCAAACTCCGGCCGATTCCCAGCCTGCAAATCCTCCATCCCATAAGATGATGGGCATGGACATGATGAACATGTCGCCCCAACAGTGCCGGGACATGATGAAAAAATGGGTATGTCGGAAGCCATGATGACACGCTGTCAGCTCATGGGAAACGCACAGATCTCTGCCTATGATCCAGCGGCCGTGCTTGCAATGAGCCAAGAGCTGAAGTTGACCCCCGAGCAGATCAAGGACCTCGAAGCAATTGTGGCATCATCCCAGGAGCAGGTAAAAGCAAAGCTAACTGCCGAACAGCTTGCCGCCTTGCAACCCATCGCCTCCACCCCGAACACCATGGCTGGCTTTTGTCAGTCCATGCACACGTTAACCGGTAAGGATATGAAAGGCATGATGATGTGTTCGATGGTGCCAACACCGGCCTCGGCGGGTGCGAAGGCGCCGCAACCATCCCGCATGTCGTGTTGCCCGTGGATGGATCAGTAATCCCACACGTGGGTTCCCGCTACCTGTCCAACAGCGCATGATTAGTTGGACAGGTGTCTGAACGCGCGAAACTTGAAATAGATAGAAGTAACTCAACCCGCCTTCCAAGAAGATTTCCTCGAATGTGAGTCGTGGTGTTTGGACATGCGCGGCTTGGTTTGAATCATTGAACGCTAACTCTCACTCGTCGCAGACGCAGGCATACTCCGGGTTGTGGCACTTGCCGCATTCGCCGAGGTCGAGCGGGATGCGGAAGTTCTTGGCCTTGGCATCGGCGGCGGGCTTCACCTGAACGACGATGGTGTAATGTTCACCTTCGGGCAGAGCGGTTTTAGAAACGAGCATGTCGCCTTTCTTTTCGAACTCCAGTTTCACTTTTCCGGAGGGGGCTTCGGCAGTGGCGGTGACGACTTGTGCGCCAGCAGGCTGGGCTATCATGGCGGCATCGTAGAAGGCGATGCTGATGGTGCGGTCCTTCTCGATGAAGAATTCGGCCTGTTGGGGTTCGACTTCAAGGATGCGACCCTTGCGCGGGCCTGCCTTGACGGTGGCTTCGGCGAGGGCGCTGCCAGTGAGGCCGATGAATAATGCGGCGGTGATGAGACGGGCGATGGTTTTCATGATTCTAATGATGTTTGGTTTCTTGGTTTGGTTTTTCTCTCCAGCCATTCGTAGAGCAGAGGCACGACGAGCAGGGTGAGGAAAGTGGAAGTCACGATGCCGCCGATGACGACGGTTGCAATCGGGCGCTGGACTTCGGCTCCCGCGCCGGTTGCGATGGCCATGGGAAGGAAGCCCAACGAGGCGACAAGGGCGGTCATGAGCTTGGGCCGCAGGCGGGTGAGCGTGCCTTCGACGACGGCGTCGCGAAGTTCCCGGCCTTCCTCGCGGAGCTGGTTAATATAGCTGATGAGCATGATGCCGTTGAGCACGGCGATGCCTGATAGAGCGATGAATCCGACAGCGGCGGAGATGGTGAAGGGCATGCCGCGCAGCGAAAGGGCGAAAATGCCACCGGAAACGGCGAGCGGGACACAAATGAAGATCAACGCGGCCTGGCGGAGCGATTTGAAGCTGAGGAAAATCAGCACGAAGATTAGTCCGAGGGCGAGCGGCACGACGACCGTCAGGCGCTTCTTGGCTTCCATCAGGTTCTTGAACTGCCCGCCGAACTCGAAATAGTAGCCATCGGGGAATTTCACTCGCTCGTGAATTGCCTTGGTGGCTTCATCGACGAAACCGGCGGTGTCGCGGCCCCGGACGTTCACCATCACGGAGACGCGGCGTTGGGTATTCTCGCGGGAAATCTGGTTCACCCGATCAACGAGTTTCACTTGGGCGATCTGACCGAGCGCGAGCATCTTACCATCTTCGGTGCGCAGCGGCAGGCGTTCCATTGCGGGCAGATCGGCCCGGCGTTTTTCATCGAGTCGGACAATGACGGGCGTGCGGCGGTTGCCTTCGATGAGGGTGCCTACATTGGCTCCGGCGAGCGCGGTTTCTATCA
>JANMJJ010000156.1:0-4837 GCA_031371325.1 Akkermansiaceae bacterium
CCCGCGCCACGGTGGCGCGGGCATTCTGCCCGTCGGCTTCTGTCCATTTAATTTTGGAATTTGGATTGCTCCCTATGAAAAAAGCCTCTCGTTTGCACGAGAGGCTTTTTGGAAGACGGAATAACGGACTGAAGTCCTGGACTACTTTTTCATCAGCGGTTGCCGCGGTCTTCGGCACCGGAGGCGGTCTTTTGCGAACGCTTGCGGACGTTGGCGTCGAGGATGCGCTTGCGCAGACGAATGTTGAGCGGGGTAGCTTCGACGAGTTCGTCGGCATCGATGTATTCGATGGCGCGCTCTAACGAGAAGCGCAGGGCCGGGGTCAGCTTGGAGGTTTTGTCCTTGCCGGAGGAACGCATGTTGTCGAGGTGCTTCTCTTTAACAGGGTTGACCGGAAGGTCGCCGACGCGGGGGTTTTCTCCGACTAACATGCCGCCGTAAACCGCATCGCCGGGAGCGACGAAGAGGATGCCGCGGTCTTCGAGGGTTTGCAGCGAGAACGGGGTGGCGGTGCCGGCATCCATGGAAACGAGCGTGCCGGTGGTGCGGTTCTGGATTTCCCCGGCGTGCAGGGCGTATTCCTTGAACAGGTGGCTCATGATGCCGTGGCCGGACGTTAGATTGACCAGCTCGGTTTCGAAACCAATCAAGCCGCGGGTCGGGATGGTGGCTTGGATGAAGACGCGGCCGGATGCCTCGGTGTCCATGTGTTCCATCAGGCCCTTGCGGTTCATGAGGATTTTCAGGATGCCTTGGGTGTAGTCGCCGGGTGCTTCGACGTAGAGAGTTTCGAACGGTTCTAGCAGTTTGCCGTTATCGTCGCGGCGGAAAATAACGACCGGGCGGGAGACGAGAACTTCGAATCCTTCGCGGCGCATTTGCTCGACGAGCACGGCGATCTGCATGGCTCCGCGGGCGGAGACGTTGAAGACGCCGGACATGTCGGTGTCCTCAACTTGGATGGAGATGTTCGTTTTTAACTCGCGCATCAGGCGCTCGCGGATGGCGCGGGAGGTGACGTGTTTGCCTTCTTTGCCGGCCAGCGGGCCGTCGTTGATGGAGAACTGCATCGAAACGGTCGGCGGGTCGATGGCGACGAACGGAAGCGGCTCCTGCTCGGCGCTGCCGGCGATGGTCTCGCCGATGTCGATGTTTTCAATACCAGCGGCGATGCCGACGATGCCGCCTGCGCCGCAACCATCGGAGTCGGCGGTGGCGAGGCCGGAGTAAGTGAAGGTCTTCATGACCTTGGACTGGACCTTGCTGCCGTCTTGGCGGAGAAGGAAAATGGTATCGCCCTTTTTCACGCTGCCACCGAGCACTTTGCCAACGGCGACGCGGCCGACGTATTCATCCCACTCGATGTTAGAAACGAGCATCAGGAACGGTGCCTCAGGATCGGCGACCGGCTCGGGGATGAACTCGATGATTTTCTTGAGAAGCGGGATGCAGTCCTTCCGCTCGTCTTCGGGATGGTCCATGAAATAGCCGTCGCGGGCGGAACCATAGACGAAGGGGGCGTTGAACTGGTCTTCGTCGGCGTCGAGGTCGAGGAAGAGTTCGAGCACTTGGTCGTGGACCTTCATGGCATCGGAAAGTGGGCGGTCGATCTTGTTGATGACGACGATCGGCTTGAGGCCTTCTTGCATCGCCTTGCGCAGCACGAAGCGGGTTTGCGCCTGTGGGCCGCCGGATGCATCGACGACGAGGAGCACGCCATCGACCATTTTCATCACGCGCTCCACCTCGGCACCGAAGTCGGCGTGGCCGGGAGTATCGACGATGTTGATGGTGTAGCCTTCCCAGAGAATGGCGGTGTTTTTTGCCTTGATGGTGATGCCTTTTTCCCGCTCAAGGTCCATGGAGTCCATGGCGCGCTCGGTGGTGGCTTGGTTTTCACGGTAAGTGCCGCCCGCTTGCAGGAGTTGGTCAACGAGGGTGGTTTTCCCATGGTCAACGTGGGCAATGATGGCGAGATTTCGAATTTTCAGAGACATGGGAACGATTGGATAATGGACGGCCTCCGTGAGAAGGGGGGCGGGCTATGCACGGTTTTTCCCGAGATGGCAAGGCGCGATTCGGGAGAATTGTTCCGCCGTGTCGGGCGAGGCTTGGATTACCCATCGTCCCGGGCCTCCTCAACAAAACGAATGATCACGGCGTCAGGCGTCTTGTTGCTTCCTTCATGACGTCGTCGTGAGTGCGGTAAATCACCGCGCCGGAAGTTATCTCGTTGTCCCTTCGAACGGCTTCACGCACCGCTTCGCGCTCGCCGGGATCTAGCAACCCCACGTCGATGCTCTGCCAGAGTGCCTGTGCAAGCGTGACCAGCACGGAGATTGGAAGCGACATCGCTGCGGAGGTGAACTCCTGAGCAGACATGGGTAACCGATGGCGTTTTGACCGGTTCAGGTCAACCGGGGAGGTGAACTTGGGCTGAGCAAGTGGTGGACGGGCCCGGACCAGGCCGGCGCGGAAGAAGCCAAAGCGGCGTCGGCGCTGCGCTTTGCCGCCGCACGCCAGGGGGGAAGTGGCAAAACACTTCCCAAGCGGGGCGCAATCCGTATGGTGCGTGCCCATGATATTTTCCCGAATTTTGACCCACCCCGGCGGCTCGCATAAGGACGAGTTCCTAGCTTGCTGCCTGTTGCTCGCCGAAAACCCGGTGGCTATCGTCCGCCGCGAGCCGACCGCTGACGATCTGGCGGATCCGGCGACGGCAGTGGTCGATGTCGGCCACGAGCACGCGCCGGAGCGGGGGAATTTCGATCACCATCAATTTCCCAAAGACCACCCGCCGCTGTGTGCGCTGAGTTTGGTGTTGCAGCACCTCGGAGTGTATGAGGATGCACGGCAGTTTTGCGACTGGCTGGAGCCGGCGGAATGGTTCGACACGCGCGGCCCGAACGAGACTGCACGCTGGCTGGGGGTGGCGCGGGAAACTTTGTTCAAGCTGAACTCGCCGATCGATACCACGCTGTTGCGCCGCTTCGCCGGGACCACGGAATTGCAGCCGGGCGAGCCGCTGTGGGAAGTGATGCGCTGGATCGGCAGCGACTTGCTCGACTATTTGAAAAACCTGCGCACGCGGCTGAACTACATCGGCGAGGTGGGGGAGTTTTGGGAAATCGAGACCGCGAAGGGGCCGTTCAAGGTGCTGTTCATGCCGCGGGTGGAGCCGCTGCCGGACGAGCCGTCGGCGGGGTTGGCGCGCTTCATCGAGACGCGGATGGATGCGGGCGAGATCGCCGGGCTGGTGTATCCGGACCGCCGCGGCGCGGGCTTCGGGATGTCCCGTCACAACGATCATCCGGGGTTGGATTTCACGCGGATCGAGGATTGCGAGGATGTCCATTTCGCCCATGCGCGGGGATTCGTCGCGAAGACATCAGCCACCGATCCGGCTAGGCTGCGGGTGCTGCTGGGACAAGCCTGGGGCTGAAACGGCGATTGCTTTCAAAACAAGCTCTTGCGCGGTTCCTGCATCCATGGAAACCGTAGCAAGTGCCCGTGCGGCACGTTCGCCTCCACCCAACTCTCATGCGTGAAACTCTAACTGTCATCGGCCTGGTTGTGCTTGCCGTGGCACTGCGTTCATCGCGCACGAACTGCTTGCGGAAGCTCGGAGCCCTCGCGATGTTGGCGGCGAGCTTTTGCCTGTTCTATTTCGTCACCGGTAGCTGGTGGGGTGGCGGATTGGGCGCGGTGTTGTGGTTCTTCCTGCCGTGGATCGAGCTGCTCACGCGGATCCGGCGGATGCGGCTGCCGCTCAACAACCGGCTCCGCCACCGCCAAACCCCGAACCCGTCGTTTTTCCCGAACGCCACCGAAGCCGCCGCAGCGATGGAGGAGGCCGGCTTCGAGCACGTCTCGGACTGCGGTTGGGAATGGGCCGGGATGCAGCAGTTTTTCCGGCTTTTCTGGCACCCGGAAGAGCGCGCAGTAGCCACCGTGTGTCTTTGTGAACAAAGCGACGTCGCCTTCGCATTCATCTCCATCACCTCGCATGATTCGCACGGGAAAATCTGGCGGACCACCAATTTCCCCTTCGCGCCGACCCTCCAATGTCCGCCGAACGTGCGATGGAATCATGTGCCGTGCGAGCGCAGTTGCTTCCACCAGATCCTGGCAGATCACCGGAACTATCTCGGCCGACTGAAGATCCCGGCGGACCGGTTGAGGATGCCCGACCCCGAGGAAATCGAAGACGGCATCGAGCAGGAAATGCGCAGTCAAGTGGAGCACAACCTCGCTGCGGGGATCATCCGTCTCACCGGCGACGGCCATTTCCAATACTCCCGGCGCGGCTTGGTCTTCCTGTGGGGCCAGTTCATCAAGGACATGGTCCGGCTTTGTTAGGCGTGGATCGGTTCAGGACGGGTCGTGGCGAGGTAAGGGGCATTTCGCGGAGAAGATTCCGGTAGGTGAAGACTCGTGACCGAACGAATTTCCTAAAGACAAAGGGATAAAGACAAAGGGAAAAGACAAAGGGACAGGCCTTTAGTCTAATTTTTTGTTGTCATTTCTACGCCGTCCCGGTAGTCTTTGCCCATGAGAAAAGGACGCTGGCTGGCTGAGTGGCGAAAATCCGCTGGGAAACCGGTGTTTTACCACTGCATTCAACTAACATAAGTTCTTTTAGATGCTTATGTAAGTAAGCGAATTTCAATATTTTCAGGTTACCAAGAATGACCTGTAAATAGCACCTGTGAACACTTTGGAGTAACCGCAAAATAAATTGCTTAACTTTTGCTTAGCAAATGGTATGTCTCTCGGAGTGAAAGCATTACCCCACGAATCGATCAGTAACCGTTATTCTCGCTTGAAGCATTCTTTC
>JANMJJ010000180.1:0-7286 GCA_031371325.1 Akkermansiaceae bacterium
GCCAGCGCGACGAATTGCAGTTCAGACCGCGTGCTACCCGGCGAGGTCGCATCGATGTGGACGGCGATGTAGTCGCGCAAATGCCGCTTGAAATCGGAGCGACTTGGCTCGGGCAGAAAATCGGCGCGGAGATTCAGCGCCGCGAGCGTGATGCTGTCGTCCATCATCGAGGCGCGCCGGGACTCGAAACGCTGGTCGGCCATGTTGAGGGAAAACCCTAACAATAACGCGAGCAGGCCGAGCAGCGCCGCCTGCACGGCGACGAAAAGTCCGCGCCCGACGTCGTTGGGCTTCTGCCGCCGCGCGGCCTGGAAGCCCAACTCGCCCGCAAACAGCATGGTCACGAAAACCGTGATCAACACATGCAGCGAGGACTGCTGGTGTACCCAACTCGCGACGGAGAGCAACATCGAGGCAACCAACGGTATCGATTTCATGCCGTTTGCGTCACTCGAAATCAGTTCACCACGACATAGACCGTGGCACCTTGATACATCACCGGACGGTAATAGATGCCGCCGACATAACGGCAGCTATAACCGCCGTAAACGATAGTCGTGTAGCCAGTGGGAACGACCCGGATGTAGCCTGCGGGCATCGCCACGACAGGTGGTCGATACACCGGTGCCGGAAGTGTCGTGGCAGGTGGTCTGTAAACCGCCCCCGTTGCGGTGGGTGGCCGATAGTATGAGCCATTGTTGGTGACTGCCGCGCTTCCGCCGTAGCGGGTGGTTGCGGCCGCGCCGTTAGGACCGGCGTAGGCGGCACCGTTTTTGGTGGCGGCGGCGGTCCTGCCGTTCGCGCCCTGGGCAGCCGCGCCGTTAGGCCCCACGTAGGCGCTGCCACCGCGAGAACTGGTATAGGTGGTGCCGCGTCCGGCGGAGGAACTGCTGACGCCGTAGGAACGCGCGTCGGCGACCGTGGCGGTGAGAAGCATGGCTGCTCCGGCGAGGAGGGCGCGTGTCGGTTGAAGATTGGTTTTCATGGTCGTATTAGTGTTTGCTGTTGGATTGCATTTTGGCGGTGGTCCACATTTCGATCTGCTGGGAACCTTTCGGCGGATTGAAGGCGAATTCGGAGGCGCTCACCGGTGTCCCTAGATTCCATTTCGAGAAACTGATGCACACCTGCGGCTTGCCTTCGCGGTGGAAGGTGGCCGTTAGCTTGCGGGGCAGTTGATCATTCACGCCGATCCACAGTTCGGCGTCGGCCTCTTTCCCCGAGAGCCAGATGCGATGGCATTCGACGCCACCAAGGCCGAGGAAGCCTTCCTTGGTCTTCTCACGACCGAGGTAGGTGAAGCTTTGCGATTGCCGCTTGAAGTCCTTGTAGGGATCGCTCAACGCGAACTCCGCCAGCGGCGGCACGAAGCCATACTTCGCGTCGATCTGATCGACGAGGCCGTCGATGCTGGTGCGCATCGGCACCTTGGCGTAATGGTTGTTCTTTTCATCTAGCAAAACCAGCGAGCTGCCGTCGAAGATGAAGCGGCGCGTGCCGAGACTGCTCTTGGCGGTGGCTGCCAGTTTGTTAGGACGTTGCACGGCGGCGGAGACGTCCGCCTTGGTGGCAACGGAGATCCCTTCGAGCAAGCCGGGGTCGATCTCGCGGGTCGCCTCGAAGGTGAACGACTTCGCCGCAGCGAGTTTCGCGGACATCTGGCGGAGCAGTTGATCGGCGCTTGGATCTGCCGCCGCGGCTGGCAGCAGCGATGCCGCGACCAGCGCGAGGGTTGTTAGTAATGGTGTGGCTGTTGGTTTCATGGATTTGATGGTTAGATATCAGGAGAGAGTTTGGCGTGGCCGGAGGACGAAGATGACAGAAGGCAGGCAATGCAGGCTGCCGCCATCGCCGCGTGAAGAATGACGGCGGGCCACAAGGCCGCGCCGGTTTGATGGGAGTGGATCGCGGAAATCACCAGAACGGTTGCCACCCCGAAGTTATAGATGACCATCCCGCTGGCCAAGCCCCTCGCGGCGCAGCTTTGCGCGTCGTGGCTGGCGAGCCAGCAGGCGAGGCCAATCGCTAACAGCGTCACCCCGGCCACCCGCCCGAGCGGAATGCCGGCCCCGGAAATCCCGCCGCCTAGCAGCAAGCGGACGACCAAGTCCGGCACCGCGATCAACGCAAGTCCCGTGGGGACTTCGATGAGGGCGGTGAGGGTGAGCAGACGTTTCATGGCGGTTCAGTCGGTGGCCTTCTTGATGCTGTCGGCCGCGGCTTTTTGTTCCGGTGCCGACATCTGCGAAGGCCCGAGTTTGATCGTCAGCTTGTCGATGTTGCCGGTGAACTTGAACGGCAGCACATAGCTTTCATCCACTCCCGAGCGGGTGTCGCTGCCGATGTCGAAGGTCTCGTCGATGGTCATCAAGAGTGGAATCGTGTGCTCGAGCTTCTTTTTGGCCAACTCCCTGCCATCCACGGTGAACACGCCATTGCCACCCTTGCCGGGGCCGGGGCCGTCGTATTTGAAGTCGAAGACCAGGGTGTGCTTGCCGGGCTTGAGGGCCTTGCCAAACAAATCGTCACCGATGATCCCGCCGATGCCACCTTCCCAACGGAAGCGTTCCAGATCGAGCATGTTATAGACGAACACCGGTTTACCTTTTTGCAGGAACATTCCATAGCCGCCGAAACGGCCGCCCAGTGTCACGATCATGCCTTCCGCACCGCCCTCGGGCACCGTGATCTCGGCGGTGATGGTATAGTCCTTGTCCAGGATGCTGGGAGCATTGGCGAGTGGAATGCCCTCGTTCGCCCCGGTGTAGGTGAACACCGTTTGGCCGGCAGTCGCACTTGGACGAGGCGTTAGAAGGCGCGAAAAGGCCGTGTTATCCAGAGGCAGAACGTTGTATTTCGCCGCCTCCGTCTGGAACAATGCCTGCATTTCCTTGAGCTTGTCGGGATTCCTAGCGGAGAGGTCGTTGTTCTGGGTGAAGTCTTCATTGAGATTATAGAGTTCCCACTTGTAGCCATCGATGACACTGGGCAGCTTGCCAGTGGCCAGATCCCACGGCGGGGCGAACGGGGTGGTGTTGGCGATCCAGCCGTCGTGATAGATCCCGCGGTTGCCGGCCATTTCGAAATACTGGGTCGTGTGGGTGGAGGGAGCCTTGGCATTCGCCGCATCGAAGGTGTAAGCCATGCTAACACCTTCGATCGGCCGCTGGGTGATGCCATTGACCGTCTCCGGTGCCTTGATGCCGGTGGCTTCGAGGATGGTCGGAACGATATCAATCACATGATGGAACTGGCTGCGGATCGCTCCGACATCCTTGATGTGGCCGGGCCACGAAATCGCCAGTCCCTGGCGGGTGCCGCCGAAATGCGAGGCCACCTGCTTGGTCCACTTGAATGGCGTGTTGAAGGCCCATGTCCAACCGACCGACATGTGTGGATAGGTTTTTTCCGATCCCCACTCTTCGAGATGAAGAAGCTGCAACGCTTCAGGAGCTTTCAGAATGCCGTTGTAAGCCGTGAGTTGGTTGTAGGCACCGGTTAGAGTGCCCTCCGGGCTGGTGCCGTTGTCGCCGCAGATATAGATGATCAGCGTGTTGTCGAGCTTGCCCATGTCCTGGACTTCCTGGATCACGCGGTTGATCTCATTGTCGGTATAGGCCGCGTAACCGGCAAAGGTTTCCGCCTGGCGCTCGAAGAGTTTCTTTTCCAACAACGAGACCGAATCCCACTTCGGGATTGAATCCGGCCACGGCGTGAGCTGGGCATCCGCCGGGATCACGCCGAGCTGCTTCTGGTTGGCGAAGATCACGTCGCGCAGTTTCTCATAGCCCATGTCGAATTTGCCTTTGAATTTCGCGATCCATTCCTTCTTCGGCTGGTGCGGCGAGTGGGTGCCGCCGGGCACATAATAGATGAAGAACGGCTTGTCCGGCGCGGACGCGTTCAGATCGCGCATGTGTTTGATCGCCTCGTCCGCCAGATCGGTCGTTAGATTGTAGTCGGGCTTGCCGACAAACGGGAAAATCTGGCTGTGGTCGCGGAACAGATAGGGCGTCCATTGGTCGGTCTCGCCGCCCATGAAACCATAGAAATACTCGAAGCCCAGCCCCGATGGCCATTGGTCGAAGGGACCCGCCACACTGTATTGATAGGTGGGCGTGTTGTGATTCTTGCCGAACCACGAGGTGGAATAGCCGTTATCCTTGAGGATGTTGCCGATGGTGGCGTTCTCGATCCCGATGATGGAGTTATACCCCGGGAAACCGGTCGCCAGCTCGCCAATGACACCGGAACCGACCGAATGATGGTTGCGACCGGTGATCAGCGCCGCCCGCGTGGGTGAGCACAGGGCCGTCGAGTGGAACTGGGTATAACGCAACCCGGCCTTCGCCACCCGGTCCAACCCCGGCGTCGGGATCACACCGCCGAAGGTGCCGGAAACACCATAGCCTTGGTCGTCGGTCATGATCAGGAGAATGTTAGGCGCGCCCTTGGGTGGCACCACGCGCGGCGGCCACCATTGCGTGGAGTCCAGTGCGCTTTCCTTGATCACACCGCCGAACGGCAGCGGTGGCGATGGGAGGCGTTTGCCGTCAAGCGTCGTGGTGGCGCTGGGGGCGCCGGGCGTACCGGTGATCGTTTGTGCCGAGGCGGTTGGAGCAACCGCTAGCAAGGCGGCGGCGAACACCCCGCATGGTAGGATAAGTCTGGTTGGTTTCATGGGGAGATCGGATTGTTTCCGCATCTGCCGTCTAAGGAAAATCTATCTGCCCCGCCAGAGAATTCGCCGGGGGTCACGGATTTATTTTCATCAATTGGTCGTAAATCAGTTGATATGGGTCCGCGCTCAGTCCCAAGTCGCCGCGGAACGGCCGGTCGAGGGCGAAGATCATGAAGATGACCAATCCCATGAAGGTGGCCAACAGTGTCACCTGGATCCCGTGAAGGCGCACGTCGTCCACTTGGAAAAAGAACGTGGTGCTCAAGCCGATGAAGGCCCCGATGATCACCACCGCCCACAGCATCGCCGGCAACTTGGTGCCGACCGCATCGAGCCGCAGGCGACGGGCCTGGATCATCACGTTGTAAGCCCGGAACGCTTCTCCATGCACGATTTTCTGCCCCTCGGTGGACGGCTCGAAGGCGACCTGGCTCTTTTGAAATCGATTCATCAGTTCGACACCACCACCCGGCACCAGTCCGCGCCGCTGCAACGGCCAGGCTTGATGGATGACATAGTCGGCATAACCCCGGAGTTGCTGTTGGAGGTCCGAGCGCACCGGTTCCGGATAACAACTCACGTCGCGGTAAAGCGCGGCCATGGCGGTTGCCTCCTCGGAAACAGTCTTCGATACATCCGAGTAGGTCTGCCAGACGCTTACCGCGATCAACGCCACGGCCAACCCGTAAAACACCATCACCGCCTGTACCATCGTGCCGCTGAACTCGGAATCCTCGCTGTGGATCCGCAGCCGCGGCAACACAAAGCGTCGGACCAACAGCAACCCGCCGATGGCATAGATACAAAGTATCAGAATGATCACCGGCCCGGTGAGGGCCAATGGAAGGTCGAACAGGAATTCAAGCATGCTGGTATCGGTTATTCGGTTATAGCTCCGCGTGCAGGGTCTCCACCGGCACCTCCAACCACCGCGCCGCATCCTCGACCGTGCGGAAGACCTTCACCTCGATTGACGACGGCTCCATCAGCGCCGCGAACATGTGGGCCACGCCATAAGCCGCCTTGCCGGGCGCGAAAAAACGCGGACTTCACCGGTGGCCCTTCGTGGTAAGCGGCCCGGCGGGTGGCGGCGAGATCGATGAGTTCGATGAAATCCAAGTGGATCGCCGTGAGCCGCGACAGGTCGGCATAGCGGTTGAAGGGCTCGTCGGCGATGCTCTCCTCGAAGCCGATGTAGCTGGCAAAGAAGGCCACCATCGCCCCGTCGAGCAAGCCCACGGGGTACCACGTTTCTAGCTGATAGGCGGAGCGGAAGCGCGTCCGGGTGAAGCGATCGATCATGGCGATGGGGATGGTTGGTTAGTTTCCATCAGGCGTCCGGGGGCGACTCAGTAAGTTTGTCCGTCGTTGGCAGACCAGTCACGCGAGCCTTCCAAGCCGATCCAGCCATCCAATTTCAGGGGACCTTGCGGCTGGGACGCGTCCCGATCCTTGTCATACTCCACGGCCTGCTCCTTGGCCTGCTCCTTGGCCTGGCGGAGTTGCTGATAGGCCTGGAACTGTTTGGGTCCACCGACGTAGGCCTGGTAATCCGCCTTGTCCGGCAGGACATAGTAAGGCTTTCCGGCGTAGTTGATCTTGGTGAACTGGTCCGCTGGCAGTTTCTCAAGGATCGCTCTCTGGTCCGGCTTGACCGGCTTGATCACCTTGAAATTGGCGGCGATGGCGAGGTCTTCCTTGCTCTTGACGTTGCCGGACGGGGCACAGCTAACAGCAAGGGCGGCGAGCGCGAGAACGGCGGGGAGTTTGATTGCGGTGGGTATCATGGGGAAGGATGTTAGGTATGATGGCTGGATTCAGCTCTTGGGAAACAGGAAGGTGACGGCGAACCGGATGCCCCAGTCGGGACCACCGTCCGGGCCATCCGCATACCAGCGACCACCCAGTTGGAACTGCACCGGAGCCCCGCCGATTTTCACGAGCTGCGCCACCGCGAGGTTGATGGGCACCGACCATTGGCGGGTCTCCCAGTCGTAGGTGGACTCGGTGTTGAGGGAATAGGTGGTGTGCATCTTCGTGGTGTACGACAGGAAGGGCTGCAGATAGGTGGCGTTGACTTGCTCGTCGCTCGGCCCGAACGACCAAATCTGGTTGGCGAGTATCCCATAGGTCCAGCCGTCCTTCTGCTTCAAGAGCAAGGCGGTGGGACCGGCACCCCACTGGTTGTTTCCTAGCAGATCATCGGTCGCGGTTGGAATCAAAAGGATGGGACCCGCGCCCCAGATCCAACCGTTAGCCGTCGGGTTCTTGGGCGAAAAGAAGAAGCTCTGGTTGGTGTCCCCCAGGCCGAAGGCATCGTCAATTCCCGGCGCGGGAGATTCCGCGTCGATCACTGGCAGGATGGTCCGGGAAATGAGATTCCACTCGGAGTTGAGCGTGATCGGAATCACCGGTTGGACTTTAAGGGTATATTTATAGGCATCGCTCGGGCCGATGCCGAAATCCCAGTTCGATTGCAGCGGCACGCTGATGAGGGCGGCGACCGGATTGTTCAATTGCATCGCAAGCTTGGATTGCTGGTCTTCACCGGTGGTGGCGGCGACGGTGGCGGCGTGCAGCGGCATGACACAGGCGAGCATTCCGA
>JANMJJ010000191.1:0-21670 GCA_031371325.1 Akkermansiaceae bacterium
ATGGTGCCGTGCTTCCCATAGAACGTCACGAAGCCCGCGAACCGTCTTGGATCCTTGGGTTTTGTCCATCAAATCACCCCGTTCGCACAGTTGCATTCCCCCTCGCCGCTGAGCGCGTTGATGAGGTTGGTGAGTGACTTCATGGCTTGGCGGGGAACGCTTTCGTAGGTGCGGGAACCGATGTGCGGGGTGATGACGCAGTTCGGCGCGGAGAGCAAGGGATGGTCGGCGGGCGGGGGTTCCACGTCGAGTACGTCGGCCCCGTAGCCGCCGACTTTGCCGCTGTGGAGGGCGGCGACCATGTCGGCGGTTTCGACGATTTCGCCGCGGGCGCAGTTGAGGATGATGACGCCATCCTTCATCCCGTTGATTTTCGAAGTGCGGATCAGGCTGCGGGTTTCATCGGATAGGAAACAGTGGAGCGAGACGACGTCGGCTTGGGTCAAAACCTCGTCCATCGTTGCGCAGCGGGTCACCTGATGGGCGGCACCGAAGGCTTCGTCGAAATACGGATCGCAGGCAATCACCTTCATGCCGAAGGCACGGGCGCGGATGGCGACTTCCTTGCCGATCCGGCCCAAGCCGACGATGCCGATGGTCTTGCCCCAAATCTCGTGGCCGGTGAGGCGCAGCCATTCGCCGTGGCGGGCGGCGGCGGCGGTGGTGACGATGTGTTTGGTGATGCCGATGAGCAGGCCGAAGGTGTGCTCGGCGACGGTGGTGTGATTGACTCCGGGCGTGAAAAGGACGGGGATCTTGTGTTCTTGGGTGGCGGGGAGGTCGATCTTGTCGAGGCCGATGCCGTATTTGGAGATGACCTTGAGACGTGGCAGGGATTTCTCGATCACGGCGCGGGTGATCGCGTCATCGCCGCAGAGGAAGGCGTCGAAATCGCCCGCGAGTTCGAGCATGCGGGCCTCGGTGAGCGGTCCGCGTTCGCGAACGATTTCCCAACCTTGGGCTTCCATCAGGGGATGGTGCGGGCCGGGTGTGTCTTGATAGCTGCAAGTGGTAAGAAGGATGCGCATGGCGCAAGGAGAAGGAATCGGGTTGGAACAATCAAGTGACTTGTGCGGATCGTGCCCGAATCGTCCGATTCCAAAAAAAAGCGGGCGCGGACCGTTTCCGATCCGCGCCCGTTTACACATATTCCCCCCAAATATACCGGGTGGCTTTACGGGCGTGCCATCGACTTCCCCCCGGAGTTCGATGTGGCCCAATGCAAAGTGGAGCGGGACAGGATATGTCGGCTTGGTTTTCAGTTCACTTACGTGTGCTGTTGCCTACCGTCGGTTATCTATTTAACCAGAAATTACGGATATGGAAGCTAAATTTCCAGATTTTTTTGAACGAATGGCGAGGAATTGGAGTCTGGCGGCTGGATTTGTAAAATTACGGCTTGGGGAAGGGCGATCCAAGCGAGGAACTCCTGGTTCCCATCCATGCCGGTGATCGGCGAGGGGACGAGGCCACGCCATTCGCAGTTGTAACCGGTGGTGACGAAATGGCGGATTTTTTCAATGGCTTGCTGGTGGAGTGCAGGATCCCGGACGATGCCGCCCTTGGCGATGTCCTCGCGCCGGAGCTCGAACTGGGGCTTGATGAGACAGACGACCGAGCCCCCGGCTTCAATCACGCTGAAGACGGCGGGGAGGACTTTTGTCAGGGAAATGAAGGACAGGTCCATGACGGCGAGCCGGACTTTTTCGCCGATGTCGGCGGGGACCATGTGGCGGGCGTTGAACTGCTCCTTGACGATGACGCGGGGGTCGTTGCGGAGTTTCCAGACTAGTTGGTTGGTCCCAACATCGACGGCATGGACGCGGATGGCTCCGCGCTGGAGCAGACAATCGGTGAAACCGCCGGTGGAGGCACCGACATCCATGCAGACCCAGCCGGTGGGGTCGATCTGGAAGGCGTCGAGGGCACCTTCGAGTTTCAGTCCGCCGCGGCCGACGAAGCGGGGCCTTTCCTTGATTTCGAGCGGTGCGTCAGGGAGCAGTTGAGTGCTGGGTTTGTCGATGATGCGGTCGCCAGAGCGCACTTCCCCGGCGAGGATGAGGCGCTTGGCTTGCTCGCGGGAATCACAGAGGCCACGGGTGACGAGGAGGGCGTCGATTCGGTCTTTTTTCATGCCGTTTCAATGATCCCCGCGGTAGTGTTCGCGGAGGATGTCGCGGCCGAAATCGCCGGTGAAGTTGCGCCAGGCGGCGTGGACGTGATTGGCGTTGTTTTGCACGTTGGCGGCTTCCATGATGAAGGTGGGGCCTTGGACGCGGTAGTAGTAAGCCTCGCCGGGTGAGGTGCCGCCGGCCCAACCGAAACGGACCTTGCCGATGCCGGCGGCTTTGATCTGGTCCATGTCGGTGGCGGTGACTTCGGAACGGTAGCGACCGGTGTATTCGGCGATCAGGGTGAGGAGGGCAGTGCGCTGGGTTTCGGTCATGTCCGAGGCAAGGACTCCGACAGGCTCGAGCGCGGTGGCGGTGCGGTTTTCTGCGGTGATGATTTCGCCCGGAGGCTTGTCGCCGAACATGACTTCCGGTTTTCCGGCTGCAAGCAGCGTGGTGACCAAGGTGCGGGCGAGGTCTTCTTCGGCAGCGAGGACGCGGAGGCCCTTGTGGTTGCCTTCGCGGACTTCGCCGGGATTCGAGCCAAGAAAGGATGGGGTGACGGAGGTTTTGTCGCCGACCAGGGTGATGTTGAAGGAAAGGTGGTGGCCTTCGAAACGCCAGCCCCAGCCCTTGGAATCGCCGGGAGTGCCGAAAATGATGACAGCGTATTTTCCGGGATCCCGTTTGACCGGGTCTTTCTCGATTTCGGCGAGCACGCCCTCGAGCGTCATGATTTGGGTGATCTTGAGTTTGGCTTTCTCGCTCAGCGCGGAGTCGAGGAGCTTCATCGCGGCGTCGCGCTGGGCGTCGGTCATTTCCTTGAGTGGAAGTCCGGCGCGGTCGCGAGGGGTGAAGTGGAAATTTTCGCGTTCGCCGCCGTCGAAGGGGAGGTTGGCTTTGGTCTTTTGGGCCGGGTCCAGAATGGCGAGGAAATCCGCGGCTGCGGTTGCGGTCCGTGCGGGGGAGGGCAGTTCCTTGGCGCACAGGGGGAGCGCGAAAACCAGGGAAATTAGGAGATTTTTCATCGGAGAAACAGCCAAGCACGAATGGAATGGACCCGCAAGGAGAGTCTGGGATAGAAAGGCGGCAACAACCGGTGAAAGTTGTGCCTTGCCTAGCTGCCCCTCCGCCGTCAACGATCTGCGGCGTGACTCGCCACCGCACCGACGACCTACGAATTACTGGTTTGAATCCGCTGATTTCCCCGGCGGTTTTGGCTTATTATCTTCCCCTCACCGAGCAGGCTTCCGAGCTAGTCGCCAGTGCCCGATCCCAAGCGGATGCGATTTTACGGGGCGAGGATGACCGCTTACTAGCAATCGTTGGGCCGTGCTCGATCCATGATCCAGACGCCGCGCTTGAGTATGCGGCGAAACTGAAGGAGGAGGCGAAACGGATCGAGAAGGACGTTTTCGTGATCATGCGGGTCTATTTTGAAAAACCGCGGACGACGGTCGGCTGGAAGGGCTTGATCAACGATCCGCACCTCGACGACTCGTTCGATATCAACCACGGACTGCGGATCGCGCGCGGGCTGTTGCTGGATCTTGCCAACATGGGAGTGCCTGCGGGGACGGAATTTCTGGACACCATTTCCCCGCAATATATGGCGGATCTGATCGCTTGGGGAGCCATCGGTGCCCGCACCACGGAGTCGCAGATCCACCGGGAACTTGCGTCGGGACTTTCGATGCCGGTGGGATTCAAGAACGGAACCGGCGGCTCGATCCAGATCGCGCTCGATGCCATCCAGTCGGCCTCGCGGCCACATCATTTTCTGTCGGTGACGAAGCAGGGAGTGTCCGCGATCGTATCGACGGCGGGAAATGATTCGTGCCATCTGATCCTGCGCGGCGGGAACTCCGGGCCGAATTACGAGCACGCCGAGGTCGAGGCCGCCGCCAAGATGCTGGCAGAACAAAGCCTTCCGGAGTCGGTGATGGTGGATTGCTCGCACGGCAACTCGATGAAGGACTACCGCAACCAGCCGCTGGTGGTGCGCAACATCGCCCACCAGATCGCTGCGGGTTCCAAGGTGATCACTGCGGCGATGATCGAGTCCAACCTCGTCGAGGGAAATCAAAAGCTTGCCAAGGATTTGAGCGCTCTCACTCGCGGCCAATCCGTAACGGACGCCTGCATCGGCTGGGACGACACCGTGGCAACGCTGTCCTGCCTAGCCGAGGCCGTGGCCAAGCGGCGGGGGCGTTGAGCGTGGCGGTCGCCCGAACGGCATCGCTCCGATCCTTGCTGGCAAGCAGGTCCATCAAACCGGAAGGCTGTGAGCCGATAATCAAGCGATGTGAAAATAAATTTCTGGGTGCTTGCCGAAGCGAAATGTAGCTGCCAAGTCTTTCAAGTCGTTCACCCTTGATAATGGATCTAACAAGCGAATCTTCCCAAAGCGTCATCACCTGCCGGAATAGCCAAGGCACGGAACTGACGGCCAACCTCCTCAGGATCAAGCGGTATTCCGTGGTATTCGAGGTCTATAATCCGTATAGCATTCTCCAGTTATCCGAGGTTTTGTCGGATTTCCGGATCATGGCCTCCCGGCGGTTGCTCTATCATGGGAAGGCGGTGGTCAGCAATCTTCTCAACACCGGCATCGTCCTGGTTTGCGAAGCGATGCTCGACGAGGGCTGGGTCGAGGTGGATTTCCTCTCCAGCGTCACCGGCGGTTCGACCCCGAGCGGCGGCAGCGACTTGTGCGGGCAGTTCGGCAATTTCATGGGGGAATGGAAATCCGCCAACAAGGTCCAGGATCCGTTCAAGCTGGTGGTGGCCGATCTCGCCAGCATGCTTTCCGGCGTGCAGCATTGGCTGACGGGAGTGGACGTCGGGATCCGGACTACGGTGACGCGGCGGCGGGACGATTTGGAAAAGGAGATTTTCTCGGGGATCGAGGGCCGGGTCGTCGAGGAGGTGATGCCATCGATGGAACGTTTCGAAGAGGTGTCGCAGGAAGTGAGCGAGGCGGAAGTGGCGGTCCACAAGGCTTACGTCCGCCGGGAGCTGCATCCGATCGTGCTGTGCTCGCCATTCCTTTACCGGACTTACACCAAGCCACTTGGTTACGCTGGGGATTACGAGATGGTGAACATGATGCTGCGCAATCCCTACGAAGGCTCGTCCGCTTTCGCCAAGCTGCTCAACTTCGCGCTGCTCAACACCGAACCCGTGGTGGCCCACCGCAACCGGATTGATTTCCTCGTGGAAAAGCTGCGTTCCGAGTGCGCCCGCCGGGTCAGCAAGGGCAAGACCCGCGTGTTCAATCTGGCTTGCGGCCCGGCGATGGAGGTCCAACGCTTCCTCCGCGAGTGCGAGGAAAGCGACCTAGCGGAAATCGACTTGCTCGACTTCAATCCGGAAACCTTGGAATACACCCGCGAGCGCATCCAGGAATCCCGGATGAGCGGCGGCCGCGAAACCCAGGTCCGTTATTTCCAACGCTCGGTTCACCAGCTTTTGCGCGCCGCCACCCAAGGCGGGGACGAGGAATTTTCCAACTACGACATCGTTTATTGCGCGGGCTTGTTCGATTACCTCTCGCAGCGGGTTTGCAAGCGGCTGGTCGAGCTTTTCTGCACCATGATCCGGCCCGGTGGCATCGTCATCGTGACTAACGTCGCGGCCAGCAATCCCCGCAAAGCCTGGATGGAATACGTGATGGAATGGAACTTGATCTACCGCGACGAAGCGGAAATGGCCGAACTGGTGCCCGATGGGCTGAACCTGAAAGGCACGAAGATCGAAGCGGATTCCACGGGAGTCAATTTGTTCCTTGAAATCGAACTCGCCAATGGCTGAAGCGAGCGTCAACTTGCAAGAGACCGAGCAGGAGCTCCGGAATTCGTTCCATGAATATGAGGGCGGCATCGCGTACGACAATGCACGCCGGACAGCGGTGTTTGCGGCGGTTTTCATGCTGGTCGCCTCGTCGCTGGACTGGGTGATCATCCGCCCGTATGCGATGGATTTCCTAGTGATCCGGGCCGCTTGCGCCATCTTGATCGCCGGGATTTTTTGGTATTTGGGGAAATTCAGCCACGCTTCCATCAGCTCGAATATCGTGGCGCAAGGCATCGGGCTGCTGCCGTTGGTTTCGATTTGCGCGATGATCGCGGTCACGCGAGGAGGTAACTCGGTTTACTACGCGGGCTTGAATCTCATTCTGGTCGGCCTATCGCTGTTGTTGAGATGGACCTTCTGGAACTCGCTGGGGATGATCCTGGTGACTTTCTGCTGTTATGCGGTCAGTGTGATGGCGTCTCCAGAAACACCCGAATTCACGACTCTATTCGGCAACTGCTTTTTCCTCCTTGTCACCTCGGTCTTCGTTCTAGCCGGAAGCTACTATTACGAAAAACTACGCTTCAGCGAGTTCTGCCTGCGGATGGAAGTTGAACGATCGCGGACCATGCTGGAATACCAGAACCGCCAATTCAGCGAACTCGACGAGGCGAAAACCCGTTTTTTCGCCAACATCAGCCACGAACTCCGGACGCCGCTCACCATCATGCTCGGTATCACCGAACGCTTGAGGACGGTGCTCGGCCGCCAGAGCACCGAGCCGATCGTCCAGGAAATGACCTTGATGCTGGAGCAAAACGGCCTTCGCCTGCTTAAGCTGATCGACGACTTGCTGGATCTCGTCCGTTTCGATACCGGTCACGCCGACGTCAACCGCCAGCCCACCCTGATCGGCCCCCACATCGAAGGTCTGCTCCGCTCGCTCCGACATCTCGCCGAGCAGGATCGCGTGGCGCTGTTGTGGGACTGCCAAACCGACAGCGAGGCGATCCAACTCGACCGCGACAAGTTTGATAAAATCCTGCTCAACCTGGTGATCAACGCGATCAAGTTCACGCCCTCGAGCGGGACCATCGAGGTCAAGGTGGTGGTCGTGGACGAGAGTCTCCAGCTCACCGTCGAAGACACCGGTGTGGGCATTCCGCCCGAGGTTTTGCCACGGATTTTCGAGCGTTTCTGGCAGGTGGATACCTCATCCACCCGTAAATTCCAAGGAGCCGGCATCGGTCTCTCCCTCGTCCGCAGCCTCACCGAGGCGATGGGCGGTGCGGTCAAAGTGGACAGCCAACTCGGTCACGGCACCACTTTCACCATCGATCTTCCCGCCGAGGTCGCCGCCTTGCGGATTTCCGATCCCGCCGAGGATGCCGGACCCTTGAAAGATGGCGGCAACATCGCCGATCTTCATCGCCGTGCCGCCATGTCCATCCCGGGCAAGATGGCTCCTCGCACGATCACGCCGCTGCAACCACCTGGGCCGATTTCCGCCCCGATGATTGGCGCACGTCCCAGTGGCGCACGGCCTCTGGTTTTGATCGCCGACGATGAACCTGACATCCGCCGGTTCCTGAGAATGCAGCTTGAAGACGTCGATGTGATCGAAGCTTCCGATGGAGCCGAGGCGCTTGAGCTGGCACGCCAGCGCCGCCCCCAGTTGGCCCTTCTCGATCACATGATGCCCGAAATGGACGGCGTCGAAGTATGCCGGAGAATCCGCGAAAACCACATCACCCGCGGCATCGCCGTCATCATCCTGACCGCCCGTGCCGACGAAGCCACCAAGCTGGGCGCACTCCAGGCCGGAGCCAATGATTTCCTCACCAAGCCGTTCTCCACCGCAGAACTCGCACTGCGCTTGGAAAACCAGATCGCGATGGCCCGCGTCCGCCGCGAAATCGTGGATCTCAACACCGAGCTCCAACACGCGCTCGAACAGATCAAGGAGAACGAAGTCATGATGGTCCGCAATGAAAAGCTCTCCGCGCTCGGCCGGATGAGTGCCGGCATCATCCATGAAATCAACAATCCGTTGAACTATGCCAGCGCCGGTCTGCACGCCTTGGAAACGTTTACCAAATCCATGCCTGACAAGGATCAGCCGGACTATGTGGACATCCTCAAGGACATTCGCGAGGGGGTGGAACGGGTTTCCCAAATCGTCATCGATCTCCGCAAATTCACCCGTGACGACAAGGCGACTTCGGGCGATGCCGACCTCGCGGAAATCGTCGGCCGCGCCCGGCGCATGGTCAGCCATCAGGTCGGCAAGGACATCGAGTTCAACCTGGCAGCCCCGGACCTCGCCCTGATCAGCGGCAATCCGAACCAGCTCGTCCAAGTCTTCATCAACTTTTTCCAGAACAGCATCGATGCCATCCACATGCGCATCGCCGCCAACGGCGGCGACAATGGCCGCATCGACGTCGCCATCGATGCCGTCGGCGAGGGCTGGCAGGTGACCATCCGCGACAATGGAATCGGCATCCCGCCGGAGGATCTGCAGAAAATTTTCGACCCGTTCTTCACCTCCAAAGACGTTGGCAAAGGCATGGGACTGGGACTCTCGATCACCCACCAGATCCTCCAGGCCCACCGGGCAATCGTCGAGGTGGACAGCCGCCCGGCCGAGTTCACCCGCTTCCGCATCGCGTTTCCGGCCGCCAGCTTCGAAGCGGAACCGGAATCCGTTCTCGACCAACCTGCCTGATTCTATAACCGTCCCGCCGCTAGACTTCACACCAACCACTTTCCATCGACCACCATGAGCAACGAGATCGACGCCTACGACTACCAACGCTACGCCATCCTGTTTGTGGATGACGAGGCAAACACCCGCAAATACTTCCGCCGCTTGTTCGGGGAAAAATTCCGCATCCTCGAGGCCGAAGACGGTGTCGAAGCGCTTGTGGTATTCCGCCAGCATGCCAATGAGATCGGGATCATCGTGACCGACCAACGGATGCCTAACGAAACCGGTGTCGGCTTCCTGTCGAAGATTGCCGACGACTATCCGGACATCATCAAAATCCTCTCGACCGCGTATTCCGACATCGACGCCGCCATCGGCTCGGTCAACCAAGGCGGGATTTTCCGCTACATGACCAAGCCTTGGGATATTCCCCAGTTGGAAGTCACGCTGCGCCGTGCCATGGAATTCTTCATCGTCAAACGCGAGCGAGATGCGCTGATGGGGGCGAAAATGCAAGCCATGGGCAACGTCTTGCTCTCCAGCCGACTGGCCGCATTTGCCCTCGCCCCGGTTTGTGCCGGCATCAAGTGCGCTCGCGCCGCCGAGGCCATCGCCACGTTCGTCCAAACCGCAGTCGCCGGCCGCCGGACCGGCTCGGATGGCGACTCGGCCCTGCGCTCGCCGGATTGGACCAAGCTCCACGCCCGCCAAGTCGCGCTGGCCGCCGAACTTGAAACCCGCCTTCCCGCCGCGCTCGCTCCGACGGATCTGGCCGGCCGGGCCGCGGCGCTCGCCAGCGAACTTGAAGCTGCCGGTGCCGCCGGAATTTCCAGTGGCCTAAATGGCACCACCACCCGGCTTTCGAGCGCGTTGGACCCGACTCCGGTGCTGTTGGACGCCCTGTTCGGCCGCAATGACGAAACCGCCGTCAGCGCGGCAGCCGTGCGGGTGCTTGCCGCCTACATGGCGGTTTACGATGCCAGCGGAGTTGCCCGGCGCATCCGCGGTGAAGGTCTAACCATCGACATCTCGGAATCCACGGCACCTCCGAAAAAATCAAACCCCGGCACCGAAGTCGCCAAGTGGCTCATCGATGATGACCTGCTGATCTCGGCTGCCCTCGGCTTGCTCTAACGAACGGGGTAACTAAAAGTGGTGAGCCACCACTTTTAGTTACACCTCTGCCGAACCGTTAGCCCCGAACTCCTAAAATTCTATCTGCGGATATCGGGCACGACGATCGCCCGCGGCGGTTGCGAAGACTGGCCTTCACTGGTCCTGAGGTGGTCCTTAATCAGAAACCATATCGCTAGCGCCAGAAGGAGAGAGAGGATCTTCGCGATCCAGTTTTTGTCCGGTTTCAGTTTCATGTGAGGGTTTGCCGGAGAAGAAGATTTCCGAGATTTTCTCGCGGAACTGCTTCTCGGTTAGGTTGCGTTGGAGCACCCCGTTCTCGCAGATGGAGATGCCGCCGGTCTCCTCGCTGACCACCACTGCGATGGCATCCGAGCGCTCCGTGAGGCCGATCGCCGCGCGGTGGCGCAGTCCCGTCGAGCGGTCTTGCATCTGCCGTTCCGTGACCGGGAACACGCACGCCGCGCCGGCCACCCGGTCGTCGGCGATGATCATCCCGCCATCATGCAACGGCGCTTTCGGGTGAAACACGGCCATCGCCAGTTCGGGGGAAAACTGCGCGTCCAGCACCACCCCGCTGTCGAGATGTTCCTTGAGGCTGATCCCGCGCTGGATCGCGAACAGCGCACCGATCCGCTTTTTCGAGAGGTTGATCACCGCATCGGCGAAGCGCTCGAGGAACGCCAGCCGCCGCTTGTTGGAAAACGAAAACAGCCGGTTGCTGCCCAGCCGGGCAAGCCCGTTGCGCAACTCGGGTTGGAAAATCACGATTAACGCGAACGCCAAGATCGCCGCCGCGCGGGTGATGATCCACTGCACGACCTCGAACTTGAAGACCGTCGAGACGAGTGTTAGGAAGACTAGGATCGTCCCCAGCCCCACTAGGATCTGCGCCCCGCGGGTGTTCCGGAAAGCCCGGTAAACCTGGTAGATGCAGGTGGCGAGCAGCAGGATCTCGATGCCGTCCCGCCAATGGTCGTGTAGGAATTTCCACATGGCAATGATGTCGTCGGCGACGATACACCCCGCCTGATGATGGTGGCAATCTTAGAAATCGGACGTGGGTCCGCCAGCATGATCCTTCACCCCTCGGCGTGATCCTCCATGCACCGTTCGCAGGCGAGTCCGGTGCAACTTGGTGAGCAAAACCCAAGACAAAATCGTCTATGCACTCCCACAATAATCATGGCCATTCCGGCGGAAATTCAAGCTGACAAATTCGCGCAAGCTGCCATATCTCGCTCCACCTGACCGGTTTGAACCCGTTCCCATGAAATCCTCCAACTATCCAAAAATCGGCATTCGCCCGGCGATCGACGGACGCCTCGGCGGTGTTCGCGAGTCGCTTGAGGAACGCACCATGCAGCAAGCGCACGCCGTCGCCGCCTTGATCGCCGCCGAGCTCCGCTATCCGGACGGCACCCCCGTCGCGTGCGTCATCGCCGATAGCTGCATCGGCGGCGTGAAGGAAGCCGCCCGCTGCGCGGACAAATTTAAGGTCTCCAACGTGGGCGTCTCCCTAACCGTCACGCCGTGCTGGTGCTATGGCTCCGAGACGATGGACATGGACCCTCATTTGCCGAAGGCCGTCTGGGGCTTCAATGGCACCGAGCGGCCCGGTGCAGTCTATCTGGCAGCCGTACTCGCCGGTCACACGCAGAAGGGCCTGCCCGCCTTCGGGATCTACGGCAAGGATGTGCAATCCGCCACCGCCACGGAAATCCCAGATGATGTGAGAGGGAAATTGCTGGCGTTCGTCCGCTGCGGACTCGCCGTCTCGCTGATGCGCGGCAAGAGTTATCTTTCGATGGGCGGCACCTCGATGGGCATCGCCGGCTCGGTCGTCGATCCCGCGTTGTGGGAAAAATGGTTCGGCATGCGCGTGGAAGCCATCGACCTAACCGAGTTCGTCGGGCGCATGAGCAAGGGCCAATACGACCAAGCGGAGTATGAAAAAGCCCTCGCCTGGGTGAAGCAAAACTGCCCGGAAGGAAAAGACTACAACTCCCCCGCCACCACCCGCAGCCGCGCACAGATCGACAAGGAATGGGAGGACAGCGTGAAAATGGCGCTGATCGCCCGCGACCTGATGGTTGGCAATCCCCGGCTCGCGGAAATGGGCCTCGGCGAACAGGCGCACGGCCACAACGCCATCGCTTCCGGCTTCCAAGGCCAACGCCAATGGACCGACCATTTCCCGAACGGCGACTTCCTCGAAGCGATCCTCAATTCCTCGTTCGACTGGAACGGCAAACGCGCCCCCTACATCGTCGCCACCGAGAACGACGCCCTCAACGGCGCGGGCATGCTCTTCGGCCACCTCCTGACTAACAGCGCCCAGGTGTTCGCCGACCTCCGCACCTACTGGAGCCTCGACGCCATCGAAAGCGCCAGCGGCAGGAAATTCGCCCATCCGTTAGTCGGCGACGGTATCCTCCACCTGATCAATTCCGGCCCCGCCGCGCTCGACGGCACCGGGCAGCAGGAAGCCAACGGCCAACCGGCGATGAAACCGTTCTGGGAGATCACCGAGGCGGAAGTGGAAAAGTGCCTCGAAGCCACCACCTGGCACCCGTCCATCACCGAGTATTTCCCCGGCGGCGGGCTCAGCACCCGTTTCCGCACTCGCGGCGGAATGCCGGCCACGATGGTCCGGCTCAACCTCGTCGGTGGCCTCGGACCGGTGCTGCAAGTGGCCGAAGGTTACACCGTGGACCTCCCGGACGACGTCCATGACGCGCTCGACCAACGGACCAATCCCACTTGGCCGACCACCTGGTTCGCGCCCATCCTAACAGGCAAGGGCGCTTTCGCCAGCGCCTACGAGGTGATGAACCACTGGGGTGCCAACCATTGCGTGATGACTTGCGGCCACGTCGGCCACCTTTATCTAACGCTCGCGTCGATGCTGCGGATTCCGGTTTACATGCACAACATCGGCGAGGACCGCGTCTTCCGCCCGAGCGCCTGGAACTCCTTCGGCACCGCAGACCTCGAAGGCGCGGATTTCCGAGCCTGCGCGACCTACGGCCCGCTTTATGGAAAGATCCAGTCATGATCCAAATGAGGCGCGCTTCCAGAGAGCGAGCTTACTCGGTGCGGACGCTCCCCCCCCCCTTTTTTTCATGAGGTGCTCAATAGATGCAACAAGCTTGTCGCTGAGATCACTGCTTTGTTTGGTGAAGTAGCCTGCTAGGGAAGGATCGTCGACAAGGGGAAGGATGTCGGCCTTGATACTGGCCGCATCGAGCTTGCGTGGGCGGCCGGGGTGAGGGCGGTAGGTCAGTCCGTCGGGCTCCTTGAGCGTTATGCCTTTCCTAAGTTTTCCTCCCGGAGACTTCTTGAGGCGCTCCCATGTGGTGTGGTTGATCCGGTTGAGGATTCGTGGCAACCTCCCACCATGAATGTTGCCGCTATTCCTTCTCCCGGAAGCATTGGGCTTTTTTGCAAGGCCCGCAGGATTTCGCGGCTGCGATTGTTTGGGTCGGCGGCGCGGGAGGATTTTGATCCATTGCATAGCGATGTGGATCTGCTGGTGGAATATGAATCCGGCAAGCATCCGGGATTGGACCATTTCCGGATTGCCGAGGAATTGTCGGAGCTTTTCGGACGCAAGGTGGATCTGAACACGCCGACAATGCTTGGGCGGCATTTGGAGGAGGTTTTGGCGGGGGCTAGATTGCTGGATGCAATGAGGGATGCGTGGCCCGAAGTGCCGTGGAGGCAAATCATCAGTATGAGGAATTGGTTGATTCACGGCTACGACGGAATCGATTTGGAAATCCTGTGGGACGTGCTGGATTTGCGAAGCCGGGAATTGACCGTGCAGCTAGATGAGATCACCAAGGCGGAGAAGATGATTTAGCTGTGGCAGCTTTTGTTCGGCCATGTCCGCTGCGCTCTCATTGTGGTTAAGAAGCTCTGTCTCTCCTTAATGGTAGGATCCTGGCCGCCCCCGCGTGGAATCCGCCTCGACCTTTCCGCGAGGCATGATAACGAAGAGGCACGCCTTATGGATCAGGAACCCGAGAACACCACTGAGATCACAGCGGACAGTCTGCCCAAACCTGTCATTCCGCCACCCGACCTGTCGCGGCCACCGCCGCCGCCATCGCCGTTGGAGAGCATGCCCAAATCATCGCCCCCGCCGTTGGCCTCCGGCGGCAATGAGGCAGCTAGGGTGAATTTGCGTGGAGCGCCGGACCAAGATGAATCTCCGGCCACGGGCCTCGCGCCGTTCAACACCCGCATCACCGCCGCTGCCATCGACATCGTCGTCGCCATGGGGATCACCATCGGCCTAACATTCATCTTGCCCGGATTTGCCAGCCGACTTGCCGGGCTAACAGGCATCGCCTATCTGATCACCCGCGACTCGCTGCCGTTTCTCGGCGGCCAGAGCGTCGGGAAAAAGGCGATGAAACTCAGGGCGGTCACGCTCGAAGGCAAATCCCTCGTCAACAATTGGGAGGCGGCGTTGATCCGCAACGGCGTGCTGATCATCCCGTTTTTCGGACTGGTCGAGTTGTTCATCCTGCTCACCCGCGAGGACAAACCCGAGCGCGGCCGGCGGCTCGGCGACGAGTGGGCGAAGACCCAAGTGATCCTCGAGCCGAAGCCGCCCGCGCCTGAAGAAGTCGGCTGATTTGCGGGCTTCCCAAGCGCCCGGGATCTTGTCAGCTTCCGGCCATGGAGAGTCATGAGGTCTTGAAGCGGGCGCTGCGCAAAACCACCCCCAAGGCCGTCGCGGCGGAATTGGGAGTGTCGCTTTCGCTGGTTTACAAATGGGCGGAAAAGCCTGCCGAATTCGGCTCCGGCAGCCGCAATCCTTTGGACCGCCTGCTGCAGATCATCGATCTCAGCGGCGATACCGGCATCGTCGAATGGCTGTGCCGCCAGCAGAACGGGCATTTCGTGAAGGATCCGGATGTGAGCGGGCACCGGATCGATCATGTCCTGCCCGCCACCCAGGAGATCATCGGGCAGTTTTCGGACCTGCTCAATGAGATTTCCGAGGCCGCCGACGACCACTCGGTGAGCAAGGAGGAAGCCGTGAAAATCCGCCAGGTCTGGGACAAACTGAAAAGCTTCGCGGAAGGATTCGTCCGCTGTTGCGAAAACGGCGATTTCAAAACGATGTCGCGCATCCCGCCGGGGAGTTAGACGGGTTTGGACTGCGGCAGCCTGCTCTGCCGCTTTTCGAAGCTAGCCTGCTGGCTTCGTCGAGGGAGTCGCAGCAGGCTGCGAACTCAAAGCGGCAGCAGGCTGCCGCAGTCCAAGCAAGATTCCCGCCGCCTGCTGGTTTCCGCCGGTGGCGGTGACCACCACCTGTTGGAAATTCCCGCTGGCCAGCGCCGCCACCGCCGCGACGATTTGCAACCCGGCGGACGCTCCCATGCCTTCGCCTAACACCGTGCGCGGCGACCAGCGCGGGCCGCTCCAGTCCGCCCACGCGGTGGTTTCCGGCAGATCGCAGCGGGCGATGCCGGCGCGGCCGTCGATGAGAAGCGTGCGCCCGTCGTCGGTCGCGGCGAGGAGTCTGCGGATTTTCCGGGCGGCTTGCTGACGACTGTTAGCGGATAACGGGACCGGATCGGGCAGCCGGAGCAGCTTCACCGGGCCGGCCGCCGACTCCAGAAAGATCGCCGCCGCGCCTTCCGATGGCAGGTAGTTCCGCGAGTGGTAGCAAAGGCCCTCGGCGCTGAGCCAGTCGATTTCCTCGGCGGAAACGACCACACAGCCGTCCACGTCGCCGCGCTCGATCCATTCCACCGCGAGGTCGATGCCGCTGAAGAATCCGGTGCTGTCCGCGATCAAGGTGTCGTTCGGCGAAGCGCTGCCGATGAGCGCGGAAAGGTGGCTCGACGGCGCGTTGAAGACGGTTTCCGGGAACAAGATCGGACTCGCCAGCGCGGGATCGGCGAGGGCTTCGCCATAGAAACGGTTCGAGTAATTCACACAGCCGTTGGTCAGGGTGAAGATCACGCCGACCCGCAAATTTCCAGCGGCGATTTCCGCCAGCCTGGCCGCCCCCAGCGCCTCGGCGGCGGCGGCGGCGAACTTGGAAATCGGGCTGGTCCGGCGGAGCCGCGCGAACTTGGGTGTCGTCGCACCCTCCGCCGGGACGCGGAGGACCGGTGTGCGCACTAGGGTTTCACCCGCCATCCGTTCCAGCAGCGAAGGCGCGATTTTCGCTCCCGAGTGAAGGGCACGCATCATGGCTTCCACACCCCAGCCGGCGGGCGAGACGGCTCCGCTGCCGGTGATCGCGACGGGCATTCTCAAGCGAGTCCCTCCTTGCCGAAAACGAGTGTCGCATTCGCCCCGCCGAAGCCGAACGAGTTGGTTAGAACCCGCGACACCGCCGCCTCGCGGGGCGTCCTAACGAGATCGAAGCTGCACACCGGGTCCGCCTCGCGCACGTTCAGGCTGGCGGGTAGCCACTGGCCATCCAGCGCGATCAGGCAGATCACCGACTCCACCGCGCCCGCGCCGCCGAGCAGGTGGCCGATCGCGGATTTCGTCGAGCTGACTTTGATTTTCCCGACGGCATCGCCCGCCCAGCGTTGGATGGCATTGCCCTCCGCGATGTCGTTGAGCGGCGTGCCGGTACCGTGGGAATTGATGTAGTCGATCTGTTCCGGCACCAGTCCGGCCATCGCGCACGCCGCTTGCATCGTGACCAAGGCGGCATCACCTGCCGGGTGCGGCTGCGTCAGGTGATGGACATCGGTGGCCGCGCCGTAGCCGAGGATTTCCGCGATCACCCGCGCGCTGCGGGCCTTCGCCGAGGCGGCGGATTCCACGAGCACGAAACCCGCGCCTTCGCCCAAAGCCAGCCCGTCGCGCGCGGCGTCGAAAGGGCGGGGGATGCCCGACGGACTGAGCGCCTGCAGGGCATCGAACCCGGAAAAAACCATCTGGCACAGCGCGTCGTAGCCACCGGCCAGCACCCGCTCCGCACGACCCGAACGGACCAGATGAAACGCTTGGCCGATCGCGTTGGCACCCGATGCACAGGCGTTCGACACGATGCGAATCGGTCCGCTCACGCCGAGTTCGCGGGCCATGCCAGTCATCTGGCGTTGCGCTTGATAGAGTTCCACCCGCCGCAATTGGCGGCCGCGATTCGCCGTGGTCGCGAGAGCTTGCTTGAAATAGTCTTCACCGATGGGCATCGCCGCAGCGGAGGTGCCGACGATCATCGGGAACCCGCCGCCGGATAGACCGGCGTGCGCCAGCGCTTCCCGCGCCGCCAGCAGGGCTAGGCGAGTCCCCCGGTCCATCCGCGCCCACGCTTTTCCCGGTTCGTCCGGCAAATCCACTTGCCCGGCGGTGCCGACCCGTTGCCGGGAAACATCGAACAGCGTCACCGCTGAAAACGCCATCCGTCCGGCGCGGAAGCCCGCAGTGTTTTCCGCCAGATCTAGGCCCATCGGAGTGACGATGCCAGCCCCCGTCACCACCACCGGGCGGGAAGGGGAGGGCAGGGGGGCGTCGGAAAAGTAAGCCACGGGAAATCAGATAGCAGTTAAGGCTCGTCAAGCGGGGTGCCCGCTAGCTAGGCAACGCACGCCCACCTTGTCAAATGCCGTATCCCCGCTGGTTAGAAACCTCACGCCGCCACGCCACCCGCCCCGCGATCTACGACGGGGAGCGCGTCCTCACGTTTGCCGATCTGGCGGCAGCCGTTGCCCAGGCACCAGCGGCCACCGCTCCGGTCATCGCCCGCAGTGGCGGCATCGGTTTCTTCGTGGAAATCCTGCGGGCGTGGCGCGATGGCCAGGCGGTCATCCCGGTCGAGCGCGATGCTCCCGAACCGGTCCTGCACGGCCCACCGCCGGCTGGCACTTGCCTCGTTAAATACACTCCCGGTGCCAGCGGCATCCCGCGCGGGATTTTCCTGAATGCGGCCCAAGTCGTGGCCGATGGCGACCGCCTGGTCGAGGCGATGGGGCTTTGTCACGCCACGCCCAATCTAGCAGTCGTCTCGCCGGCGCATTCCTATGGTTTTTCGAATGTCGTCTTGCCGCTGCTGTTGCACGGAGTTCCCATCCATTTGGCACCGGTGCCGTTTCCACGGGTCATCGAGGAAATTTTCAAAATGCACCCGGCGCTCGTGGTTCCCGCCGTGCCGTCCATCTGGCGGGCGTGGCACCGAGCCGGAATCCTCAAGGGCGCTCCGATCTCGTTGGCTCTATCGGCCGGCGCGCCGCTGGCGCTCGCCTTGGAGGCCGAGGTCTTCGCGGCAGCCGGTTTGAAAATCCGCAATTTCTATGGGGCCAGCGAGTGCGGCGGCATTTCGCTCGACACCACCGCCACGCCGCGCGAATCCGCAGAGGATGTCGGCACGCCGCTTCCCGGAGTGACGGTTGGCATCGGTCCCGGTGGGCGGCTGTTGGTGGAGGGCAGCGGCGTTGCCAGCGGTTACGACGCGCCGCGCGCGGATGATGTGTTAGGGCATGGAACCTATCTCACGCGCGATCTCGGTTTCCTCGATGCCTCGGGAAAAATCCATCTCACCGGCACCTTGGGCGCGGCCATCAACGTCGCCGGGCGCAAAGTCAGCCCGGCCAAAGTGGAAGCCGCCATTCTGGCGACCGGCTTGATCCGGCGCGTCAAAGTCTTCGGGATTCCAAGCCGTGATCCCGAGCGTTTCGAGGAAATCGCCGCGCTCGTCGAGCCAAACCCCGGTGTCCGACTCGACGATTTGAAGTCCGCCACGGCCTCGAACCTGCAAAATTGGGAACTCCCGCGTCACTGGAAGACCGACCCCGCGCTGTGGGCGCTTCCCACTGCGGCCCTCCTTAAAAAAACACCCGCAATTCGGTTTCAATGACGGCGGCGGCCTCGGCGACGGTGATTTCCCGGCCGGCTTCGTCGGCCAGGCAACTCATGGCAACGCCGTCGATCCCGCACGGGGTGATCGCGAAAAACGGCGGCAGGCTTTCCGCAGTGATATTGATGGCGAAGCCGTGCATGGAAATCCATTTCCTGACACCGACGCCGATTGAGGCGAGCTTGCGGTTCTCCACCCACACGCCTGTTAGCCCGTCGCGGCGGCCGGCGTTCACGCCGAAGTGGTGACAGGCGCGGATCAGGGCGTCTTCGAGTTTCCGCAAGTGTTGGTGAAGATCCTTGCCGCGCGGGGTGAGGTCGAGAATGGGATAACCGACGAGCTGGCCGGGGCCGTGGTAGGTGGCTTGGCCGCCGCGGTTGATTTCGTGGACGGGGTAGGGGAGTGACGCCGGATCGCGCAGGGAGGATCGGTCGCGCAGGCGGCCGATGGTGTAAACGGGCAGATGCTCGAGGAGGAGAATGGTGTCGCCGCCGGTTCCGGTTAGAATGGCTTGGACGTGCTGGTCTTGGAGCTGTAGGCCGGCCTCGTAGGCGATGGGTTCGGGGAGATGGAGGAATTGGAGCATGGTTAGACAAGCCGCCGTTCGAGGAGTTTGGCTTTGAGGGGATCGGACGCCTGGAGGTGGGCCATGCCGATGGCGAGGGCGTCGGCGGCATCGGGCGGCGGGGTTTCGGCCAGTCCTAACAAGGCGCGGACCATGAAGGCGACCTGCGGCTTGCTGGCGTTGCCATTGCCGACGACGGCCATCTTGACCTTCTTGGGCGAGTATTCATAGACCCGCAAGCCATGGTCGGCGGCGGCGATGAGGGCGGCGGCGCGGGCGGCTCCCATGGAAATGGCGGTCTGGTGGGACTGGACGTAGATGATGCCCTCGACCGCGATTTCGTCCGGCTGGAACTTTTGGATGACGTTGACCAGATGCGTGCGGATGGCCGAGAGCGCGGCGGATTGCGGGATGGTTTTCGGGATGGAAATGACGTCGAAGGCGAGGACGACCGGCTTGCGGGGATCGCCCTCGAGCACGGCATAGCCGGTGTTGCGGACGGCGGGATCGATCGAGAGGACGCGCATGATGTTCGGAAGAGAGACGGGCTGACCGGAGATCCGCGCCCATTAGAGGGAGGTGGTCTTGGGCCATGGGGGGGAGACTAGGAGGGCACGTCCGGGGAGCAACCCAATAATTCGGTGGGCGTTGACAGTGTCTCTACACTCGAAGTCCCTTTTAAGAGGCAACTCATCATCAGGGATTGTCCTGAATTCAATGTGTTTCGGGTCAGTCCTTGTTTCGGGTCAGTCCTCGCATGGTAACATTTTCTAAAAAATCATGACAAAATGTTTCCATGCGAGGACTGACCCCGGCCATTTGCGAGGACTGACCCCGGCCATTGGAATCCAGGGCCAGTGATAATAGTCGTTAGAAAATCGCGTCAATCACTCCACTTCGATCCGATAGCGCGGGATGGACGGGTCGATTTCCCGGCTCCAAGCGTCGATCCCGCCGCGCAGGCCGTAAGTCGCGTTCAAGCCGTGGCCGCGGAACCACGCGACCTGATCGAGTAGGTTCTTCCCGCCATGGTCGTAGAGCAGGATTTTGGTGTTAGAGTCCCCGGCGAAAAGCTGTTGTTGGAGTTCCTGGGTGAAAAATTCCGAGCCGGAAATCACCACCGCATCGTGTTCCTCACGGGTCCGCAGGTCGATCAACCGCAGCGTGGAAATCTCCGCTTTCGCCACGGCGGGCTCCATCAGCATCGCGGAATCATGGACGTGGCTGGCTAGGAGGTGCTCCAGCACCTCGTCCGCCGGAATCTCCGAGCGGGCGCAAAGTTCCGCCAGGCTCTCCTCGTTGGAGAACGCGCAACTCTGGCAACCGCCGAGGTGGTAACGGGCGAAAATCGCCCGCCGCGCGCCGGGCAGGGTTTCAAGGATCACCGCCATCGGCGAGTCGGTGGAAAGATCGGCAGCTTGCATCGCCGGAAAGCTAGCCGCCCCACCGGGGATGACAACCTTGCGGTTCCGGTCCGGCCTGACAACGCCGTTACGGCCTCGCTGCTTCTTTGGCGAGAAACGCCATCTCATCTTCGACCGAGTGGATTTGCAACAACGCCTGCACTCCATTCATTTCCGCAGCGGCCTTGAGAATGCTGCGGATCGCGGCGGCAGTGTGCCCCTCCCTGCCGATGAGCATCGCCACGTCCTTTTGCACCAGCACGAGCTTGAAGCGCAGCCCAGTCGGACCCATTTGTGAAACCTTGATCTGGGCATGGTCCGGCTCAGCGATCAAATTCACGGCCACAAATTGAAGGAAATTTTTCAGCCGCAGAGTGATCGCCTGCCTTTCGTCCGGGCTGATGATCTTCACCAATGGCTTGGCCACATCTTGCTGCGCGGGCTTGCTGTCAGCCGCCGGAGTATTTCTGAAATCCCACTCCATCACTTTGTAATGCGCCGTCCGTTTGAAAAAATCGACGAGGTCAACTTCTTGGTTTGCGGCTTTTTTCACCGCAGGTAAGACGGCTCCAAAATCCCACTCGGTCACCTGGATGCTCGCCAACCGCCTCAGCGAACGGGCAATCGCCAGCTCCCGGACCTCGGTATTCAAGAGCTCGATAAAATCCCAATCCGTGACTTGGATTTCTCCAAGCTGCTTGAGCGAGCTGGCAATCTTGGAAACACCGTTTGGCATGAATTTCGGCCGGAGTGTAAACCTAGCTTAACCTTTCGCTCAAACCAAAAAAACGTGGTCGGTTCGCGGGGGCGACCTACACACCGCCTCACCCCGAAAAACCACCCTCCCAACTGGTCAGTTTCTGAATGGGGTCAGGCCTGAATGGGGTCAGGCCTGAATGGGGTCATGCCTCTCGGATTCACCTACTACCTTCCTTTCCGCCACCATCAAGATCCTCCACCAGTGCCTTTCTGATGGATTCGATTTCACCTTCGCTTTTACCAGCCCCTAGAATCCGGCTGACCGAACCCGGATGCCCCATCGCCAATCTGGCTGCGATCCAGCCGTTGCTCACGCTGGTTCGCTCGCGTAGCAGCGAATGAAGGACTTTCGAT
>JANMJJ010000014.1:0-4045 GCA_031371325.1 Akkermansiaceae bacterium
GTGGCGGAGTTTACGAACTGGTTTTTTAGGATGGTCAAATACTGGCCACCGCCGTTCGTGCCCAAGTAGCCTGACTGTACATAGTCATTCAGGATAATCCGCTTGTAACCGCTGTTACCGTTGGTGGTGGAGACCCAGCACGCAAAGGTAAACGCATTGCCAATGGCCACATTGTTATTGGTGATAACACCGGAGCTGCTTCCGGTGAAGCTTAGCGCATTGCCGAACTTACCGGCGACAACGCTGGCGTTTGCGAGCGTGCCGTTCGCCGCGCTGCCTAGGCTCCCGGTATTGGTCACCGTGGTGCCGCTGACCGAGTCGAGGTCATAATGGATCAAAGAGTCGAGGGGGATTGCTTGCACGGATGTCCCCGCCCCCAGCCACATCGCCGCAGCCAAGGGCACGGCAAGGGTTATTCGTTTCAGGGCAATTCGGATTGAGTTGATGAGATGGAGGGTCTTCATGGCAGTGTTTTTTCAGGGGGTATGCTTGGTTTGATTCTACGATCACCATATTTCGTGGAGGCCTTTCGCATTGCAACCTTGGAAAACTAAGAGAGTTTGGCCGACAGCTGAATTCGAATCCGCCATGGCTACGGCGCTGTCACCTGTGCCACAATCTCTATTTAGTCGGCAACTGGGTTGCGAGACGGACTAGTTCGCCCGGAGTCAGCGCGAAGGGTTTGGCGACGGATTCATGGCGGGATCGGCACCCATACAGAACTCAGTACCCGACCTGGCTTTTTAAGAAGCTTATCAAGAATTCAGGCTTCACCCTGCGGGTGAGATCGCCAGTCGATACAACTCTCTGATAATCTGCGTGAATCTGTGGTTCTATTTTCCTCGTTAGCGCGTCATGAATGGATGAGGCGTCCATTCTCCTTAGTCCAAAAACTTACCAGGATTGAGAATACCGTTCGGATCGAGGGCGTGTTTGAGCGCGCGGTGGGTGGCGAAGGAGACTTCGCCGAGGGCCTGGCGGATCCATGGCTTTTTGGCGAGGCCGACGCCGTGCTCGCCGGTGATGGCTCCGTTGTTGGCGAGAACCCAGGTGAAGAGGAGATCGAGCGCGGCATCCGCGTGGGCGCGGATTTGCGGGTTCTCGTAGTCGCGGACCATGAGGTTGATGTGGATGTTGCCGTCCCCTGGCATGGCCGAAGCAGGCGATGGGGATGCCGGTGTCTTTCTCCAACTGGCGGGCGAAGGTGACGAGCTCGACGAGCTTGGAGCGCGGGACGACGATGTCCTCGTTGAGCTTGGTGAGGCCGGTGTCGCGGAGGGAAAAGGAAAACTCGCGGCGGAGTTTCCAGATGCGTTCACAGGATGCTTCATCCGGCGCGCGCTCGATGAAGGTGGCACCGAGTCCGGTTAGGAGCTGATGGAGTTCCTCGATCTCGTAAAGCGTGGCAGCGGGGCGGCCGTCGATCTCGACGATGAGATGGGCGTCGCCGGGCGGGAAAGTTGCGGCACCGAGTTTTTTTCTGGCGGCGGCGAGGGTGAAAGTGTCGGTGATTTCGAGGGCGGAGGGAAGATGGCCGGCGTTGAGGATGGCCTGCACGGCGGCGGCGGCCATTTCGAACTCGGGGAAAATCGCGGCGAGCATCGCGCGGCTCGCCGGCTTGGGAATCAGCCGCAGCGTGGCTTCGGTGACGATGCCTAACATGCCTTCCGAGCCGGTGAAAATGCCGACGAGATCGAAGCCGGTTTTGTTTTTGTGAAGCCGTCCGCCGGTGCGGAGGATTTCGCCGGAGGCGAGGACGACTTCCAGACCTAACACGTAACTGCGGGTCACGCCGTATTTCAAACAACGCGGGCCGCCGGCGTTGGTGGCGATGTTGCCGCCGATGGAGCAATCCTTGAGTGAGGCGGGGTCGGGCGGGTATTCCCAACCGACGGCGTGGGCGGCGGCTTGCAGGTCGCCGGTGATGACGCCGGGCTGGACGATGGCCACGCCGTCTTCGGGATGAATGCCGAGGATCTTGTTCATCCGGGCGGTGGAAAGGACGATCCCGCCGTGGACCGGCACCGCCCCGCCGACGTAGCCGAAGCCCGCACCGCGGGTGGTGACGGGGATTTTGTTTTCGTTCGCGAATTTTAGAACGGCAGAGACATCGGCGGTGGATTCCGCGAAGACGACGACGTCCGGCGGATGGCTGGCGGACCATTTGTCACCGGAGTTTGCCGCGAGGATGTCGGCGGCGGTGGTGACTTTTTCACCTCCCAGCAGGGAAGCGAGGGAAGCACGCCAGTCGTGGGATGGGAAATTCATTTCAGCGGGATTCAACATGATGAACCCCGCCCCGGACCGTCAACCTCAGGCTTTCCTTTTATCCAAGAGCCGACTGCAGCGCGGCGGCGACGGCGCGGAAGCTGAGCAAACCCGCTTCGATGTTGTCGATGATCTCATCCGCGAGATCCATCGGCTCCGGCAGGTTATCGAGATCCGCGAGGCTGTCGTCCTTGAGCCAGAACAGGTCGAGGCTGGTCTTGTCGCGGGCAACGAGTTCGTCGTAGGTGAACTTCCGCCAGCGGCCTTCGGGATTTTTCTCGGCGTGCCAGGTCGCCTTGCGCTTGTGGCGGTTGGCGGGGTTGTAGCAGTCGATGAACTCTCGCAAATCCTCCAGCCGCAGCGGCTTGCGCTTGAGGGTGTGGTGGATGTTGGTGCGGTAGTCGTAATACCAGACGTCCTTGGTGGCGGCGGTTTTGCTGGCCGGGCGATTGTCGAAGAATAGGACGTTCGCCTTCACGCCTTGCGCGTAGAAGATGCCGGTGGGCAGGCGGAGGATGATGGTGTCGGTGGTCATGGATGAGGGATTGACGGCGGAATGATTTATTGCGACTTAACTGGGGCACTCTGATGGCTCGAACGCCAACGCTCCGCGTCGGCTACCGATGTAGGTCCAAAAGAGGGCTTATTTGCGTCTGAGAAGAATGCGCGAGAGCCGATCACTTTTTTGGAGTCTTGGCTGCCGCCTGCGGTAACTTCTTTGCCGCCTTCTTCGGAGCTGTTGCGGTCCCGCTTTGAACCTCGCTCATCGGTGAGAAAGAAACCGACGGCAGCGAGAGAATCCCATGAGAGGAACGGGCTGTGAAGCTGGCGATCATTTCACGGCAGGCACCGTAAAGGATGGAGGCGGCGGTGATCTCGATGAGGGCTGACTCGCGTTCTGCGGGATAACTTTCATTCACGATAAAACACCCACGAGCGACAATCTCTCCGGTGTAGGGCGCAGGTTGAGCGTCCACCATGCTGAAAAACTCCACTCTAAGGACGATCACCCAGCGGCGCGGCTCATTTGGAACCTTCTCAAAATGACGGGTAGTTCGGAGCGATTGCTGTCCTTGCGGACTTTCAATATCGGCAGCGTCGACCCGAATCGAACAAAACTCGTGATGCTCAATGACGAGCGGCGAGAGTTTAAGCTGCGTCTGCATCGTCTTCGGTGGCAATTTCATCGGTTTCGAGTTGGAACGGCGGGTTCACAAAGACCTTACCTTTGCTGGAGCGGAATGCGGAGTGAATCTCATCCTCACGATAGTTCACCCAGCGGCCCTTCATCCCCTCTGGCACGAGGGTTTGTTCGAGGGTAGCGCCGACGGCATGGCCCGCGCGAATGAGGGTTTCGAGTTTGAAATTACTGCTGCCGTTGAGCATGGCGGTGACGCGGGGGGGGCCGACCCCCATCCGCTCCGCGAGTTGGGTGCGGTTGATGCCGCGCTCTTTCATCAAGGTGAGCAGTTCCTCGACGAACATCAGGCCCTTGAACTCGGCCTCGCTTGCGGCGTCGAAAGGAAGCTCGGCAATGAGCTTCTGGAGTTCCGTCGGTTTGTCAGGCTTGGTGATCTTGATCTTCATTGGGCAAGGGAATCAGGTTGAAGGAGGCTTGGGGTTTGGCCGCGAGGTAGGATTTTCGGAGCGCTTTTGCTTTTGTGATGTCGGCGTTCTGTTCTTTCTTATTCGCCTTCTTGCCACCACTGGTGGCGATGATGAGTTGGTGGCCGAGGCCCTCAATCTCGTCAGGGAAGGTGTAGAAACGGAGGCCGCT
>JANMJJ010000032.1:0-86213 GCA_031371325.1 Akkermansiaceae bacterium
CTGTCGGAATGCAGCGCATAGATCAGCATGAGTCCCAGAAGATTGTCGTGAAGATCACGGGACGAAATACCGGCGAGCCATTGGAAAAACCGCAGCAGCTCCTGTTGCCGGGCAAGCTTCATGAGCTGGAGGACGACTTGCAGCCGCGTGTCATTCTCCCCGGTTGCTGGGTCGAAGCGGGTGAGGTCAAGTAGCGAGTGATGGAACTTCGGCAGATAGGGGAGCAAATCGGCGGCGATTTCTTCAGGCAACTCAAACAGATCCTCGAAGGAGGTGGAAATGTGCCAGGTTTCGGGGCCTTGGTGAAAAACGATTGGCAGCACCGGCGGTAGCGGGAAGCCGTGGGTCTTGTGATGTTGGGTGAAAATTTCCGTCATGTATCCGAGCAAACGCAATGGCATGGCCGGGTCCGGGCTACTCTGGTGTTCGAATAGCAGATAGAGCCGTGCTTCGACCTCGCCGATGCGGACTGAGAAAAGCAGATCCGAATGCACCTGTTGGAGGCTGGACTTGACGAAGGAGCCGGGCAGAACCGTGAGCGAGTTCCAATCGATGCGCACGGTGATAGCCTCTGGCAGATGGCTCTTGAAAAACGCGGTGGCGTGCTCGGGCTGGGAGAAGATGGCCTTGAAAAACCCGCCGTTGGTGTGCGCTGCGGGAGTGAGCGATTTTTCGTCAGGTTCCACGGGGCGGAGATTCGACCAAGCGTCCGCCTGGGGCAAGGATCGTTTCACCCGGTGATAGAGACTGCCTGATCTTTGGCGAGGGGAAGATGTGAGAACCAGCGGGAATGCCGTGACACCCCGGATTGGGGTGTCAAAAAGGTCTGACCCTTGGCGCGGATCCCGCTTGAAACTAGCGCATCAGATTCCTCCCCATGAAACTCCCCGCCATTTCCCCTCTCAGTCTGGCCGTTTTGGCTGGCATCGCCCTCGTCACTCCCGCCTTGGCGGAGGTGAACATCGACTACGTCACCGTCGGGAATGCTGGCACCGCGAACGACGCGGCGACCAGCTCGGTCTATGGCGCGGTGGCCTACGTCTATCAGATCGCCAGGAACGAGACGACCATCTCGCAGTATGCCGAGTTCCTCAATGCGGTGGCCAAGACCGACACATATTCGCTTTACAGCACGAACATGACCACCAGCTACATCAACGGCATTGCGCGGAGTGGGGTTTCTGGCACCTACATTTACACGGTGAATCCCGGCAGCGGGAACAAGCCGATCACCTACGTGGAGCTGGTTCGATGCGGCGCGCTTCAGTAACTGGCTGCACAACGGCCAGCCGGGCGGCGCACAGGATGCGGCCAGCACCGAAGATGGTGCCTACACCTTGCTGGGCGCGATGAGTGGCATTATTGCGAAAAACGGCGGGGCCAAGGCGTGGATTCCGAGCGAGAGCGAGTGGTACAAGGCGGCGTATTATGATCCGAACAAGGGCGGCGTGGGCGTCGGCGGTTACTGGCAGCAAGCCAACCAGAGCAACACGCTGGCGGGAAACACCATCGGCGTGGCGAACTCGGCGAATTATTATGACGGCGACTACGCGACCTACACCGGTGGTGCATCATTGGGCATCACGGATGTCGGCGCGTATGGACTGAATTCTGATAGTGCGTATGGAACCAACGACCAGGCGGGCAACGTGTTTGAATGGAACGACGCGGTGATTTCTGGTTCGTCGCGCGGGCTGCGGGGCGGTGCGTGGCTCGCCAATGCGTCCGACCTGCCCGCGTCCGCCCGCGGCAGCAGCGCGCCCACGTTCCAGGACACCTCGTCTTCGGGTTTTGTGTCGCCAGTGTCCCCGAGCCGTCCGCCGTCGTGTTGACGTTGTTATCGGTTAGCGCGTGCCTCACCAGAAGAGGTCGTTCTCCCCTTTGACCTTTTGCTCTTTATCCCAGTTTCTTCGGGGAGCACACGCGCCCTCGCGTGTGGTTTTCAGCGCCCTCGCTGAAAACGGGCGTTGATACGGGAGGGCAGCCTGAATTGTCATGCGGGCCACCCATGCCGCGAGGGCGCGACATGGCACACGCGAGGGCGCGTGTTCTCCCCTTCCGCCGCAGGCGGACGATTTTTTTTCCTGAACCATGAAGCCACCCGGTCCCGAAGCTCCCGTCGTCCTCGTGAAATGGTATGACTACGCCAAGTGGCTGCTAGAGCGGGTGGAGAACTTCCCGAAGAGCCAGCGCTTCGTGCTCGGCCAGCGTCTGGCAGAGCAAGCGATGGATGTGCTCGACCTACTGGTGGAAGCGTCCTACGCCCACGACAAGGCGGAGATCCTCGCCACCACGAACCGCAAGATGGAAGTCCTGCGCTGGACCGTCCGCATGGCCAAGGACCGCAAGCTGTTCACCGCCGCGCAATTCGAGTTCAGCGCCCGCGCCCTCAACGAATGCGGTCGGATGGTCGGCGGCTGGCTCAAAAGCCGTGGCGGCGGATTGCATCCGCCAAGCCCCGTTTGAACCCAAGTGGCCCGCCCCAAGGAGACGCGGGGCGTCAGTCAGGTCTGAAACGGCCAGACCCGCAGGAGTGTTCAAAAGCTCCTGTGGCCGTGCCGTCTCGGGGACCAGCCTTGTGTCCAGAGCGGGTTGAAAACCCGGTCGAATAAGCCAAAGCACCGGAGGCGGCGGGTAGCGCAAGCGAAGGCCGTCTCCGGTGTATGCTGTTTCAGAATGCCAAGCATCCGGATGATGCTGTCAGAAGAAGTCAGTGGGTGAGCTGTTCCAGAAGCCATTCATGTTCCGCTTCGACGGTGATTTCCGCGATGATTCCATCAATGGGAATCGTCATTCCGTTGGCATGGGAGAAGTTGCCGGGGTGGGTGTCGAACATGGCGATGCGGCGATGAGGTTGATAGAAGGAAATGGAATTCTTCTTTCCGATCTGAAGGTTGCCAAGCGGCTGGCACGCTTGCAACGAGCCAGCCTTTGGGTTTTTGGAACTGTTTAGTCAATCACATGCACCCCGCGCGGATTGATCCGCGAGACGTAGCTTTGATTCTCGATCGGGATCGCGTAAAAAACCTTGCTGATAGCCTCGGCGACCTTGCGGGCGGTTTCCTCGCCTTCGCAGAGTGCGAAGACGGAGGGGCCGGCACCGGAGATGGAGAAACCAAGCGCACCGGCGGCGAGGGCGGCGCGTTTTGCCTTGTAGAAATCCGGGATGAGTTTCTGGCGGCGCGGCTCGGCGATGACGTCGTGGATGGAGCGGGAAATGAGGCCGTAGTCTTCTTGGATGAGACCGCAGAGCAGGCCACCGAGGTTGCCGATCTGTTGGGTGGCATTTTCCAAGGGGATCTCCTTGGGCAAGATCTCGCGGGCGACTTTGGTTAGAATCTCGATGTCGGGGTGGACGACGGCGGCCCACAGGTTCTTGGGCGCGGGGATTTGGGCGAAGTCGAGCTCGACATTGGAGCGGATGAAAACGATCCCGCCGAACAGGCAGGGGGCGACATTGTCGGCGTGCCAAGCACCGTCGGCCGAGGCCTCGCCGGCCATGGCGAAGGGGAGGAGCTGTTTCTTGCTGAGCGGATCGCCTATCAGTTTGTTGACGGCGAAGGCTCCCGCGACGGCGGAGGCGGACGACGAGCCGAGGCCGGAGCCGAAGGGCATTTTCTTGTGGATCTCCATTTCGATTCCGCGGTCGGACATGCCGAGGTGCTTGAGCAGATCCAGCGCGGCGACGCCGGCGCAGTTTTGCGCGGGGTTTTTCGGGAGCTTGCCGTTGTCGCCGGTGATCTTCGTGATGTGGAGGCCGGGTTTGTCGGAATGGCGGACGATGATTTCATCGCCGGGAGCATCGATGGCAAAACCGAGGACGTCATAACCGCAGGCGACGTTGGCCACCGTGGCTGGGGCGAACACGCGGATTTCAGGAGAGTTGGACATGGGGATAGCGCTCGCGGGGAGCGGGCGGAGTCTGCGGGCGGATGTCCGGGTTGTTCAAGCCCGGAAACCTCTCAACGCACGATGTCGTAAACCACAATCTTCTTGGTCAGCGGCTTGAGAACCTCGTTCACCTTCTTCAAATGCTGCGGGTCGGTCTCGTAGGCGTGCAGCGATTTCGCGGAATCGAAACGAACTGTTAGCCCGACGTCGAACGAGTCATCGACGACCGGGCGGTCGCTGGCGAGGGCGGTGCCGGAGTCGAGGAACTTGATGCCGGGGATGACGCGGAGTTCGGAGCAGGCGGAAAGGAGCACCTGGCGGTCGGCGGCATTTCCCGGGCGCTTCTGCCACATCAGGACGACGTGATCCACCGTGCCGTGGGCGGCGGGCGGGGCGATGGTGGCGCAGGAGATGAGCGAGAGGGAGGCGGCGAGTGTTAGGATGAGTTTCATGGCTTTGGGAGAGTTCGGGCGAAATAAATTTTGCGGTCCGGTTAGAAAAACCAGCCGCGCTTCTTGCGCTTGTCGGAGCCGTCGCCGACAGAGAGCACCTCGATCCGCGTGGTGGTGACGCCTTGGTCGTGGAACCCGAGTTTTTTGGCGGCGCGGGGGGTGACGTCGAGAATGCGGCCAGGGATGAATGGGCCGCGGTCGTTGATGCGGACTTTGAGGGACTTGCCGTTTTCCAGGTTGGTCACCTTGACGAGGCAGGGGAGGGGCAGGGTCTTGTGCGCTCCGGTTAGGTGCCACGGCATGACTTTCTCCCCGAGCGAGGTGGTGCCGCGCTTGAGGCCGAACCACGACGATTCGTTGTACCACGAGCAGGTGCCCGTTTCCGTGAAATCGAGCGCCGCATCGACGCTCATCGGCTGATAGTGCTGGCCGCGCACGGTGTAGGCGCGGGTCTGATAGCCATGGTGGCCGCCCGGCCGGGAGAAGCAGGAGGTGAAAACGAAAACCGCCACGCTGCAAATTGCGGCGAGGCGGAGCGGTGGGGTTTTCAACAAGCTTGAACTCACGACTTGCGCTCGCGGATGACTTGAAGGGTGGTGGCGACTTTTTCCTTCATTTCCTTGCCGGGCTTGAATTTCACGGCGGCGCGGGCGGGGATCGGCACGTCTTTGCCGGGATCCTTCGGGTTGCGGCCGATCTTCGCTTTCATTTCGCGGACTTGGAAGGCACCGAAGTTCCGCATGACGACCGTGTCGCCATGGGCGAGCGAGTCGGTGATTTCATCAATGAGGGTTTGAACGACTTCAAGCACGTCCTGTTGGGTGATTTCGAGACCCTTTGAGCCGAGCTGGTCGGTGATCTTGATGACGAGTTCGCGTTTTGTGATGGTGGCCATGGGGAGTAGGGAGAGGATTGAAAATTAACGATGCGCCCTGATTGAAGCACGACAAGAACGGTTTTGTCCCGCCAAAAATCGTTTAATTCCACGCGATATTCGTGCCACAGGCCGAACCCGCCTCAGAATGGATGGATTTTCTGAAACGGGTTGGCATTCAGGGCCTAATCGCCGTCACCTGATGGAGATGTGCCGAGGGCGGCGTGGGTGGTTTTGAAATGGAGTTTGGCGACTTTTGCGAGGACTTCGGAGCCATCCCGGGCGACGAGTTCGCGAGCGGCCTGGATGACCGCGTCCGAGGCTCCGAGCGGGAGTTTGATGCCGCCAGCGGCCGAGGTTTTGTCGATCCAGTCGATGAAGCGCTCGCGGGCGAGGATCGAGGCGGCGGCGACGGCGGTGTCGGATTCTCCTTTGGTGCGTTGCTCGAGCTGGATGGTTAGCCCCTTTTCCTTGAGCGCGCGTTGGAGGACTTCGGGGCGGGCGAATTGATCGCTGAGCGTACGCGGACAATCCGGTCGGGCGGCCGCGAGGGATTCGATGGTCCGGGCGTGACCCCAGGCGAGCAGGCGGTTGAGGTTTTTGAACGAGGAAAACATCGCGTTGTAGCGCTCGGGGCCGATAGAAACGACTGCGGTGGTGCAGCCCGGAGTCGCCCGAATGATGGCGGCTAGCTGGCGGATGCGTGCGGCGCTGGTGACCCGCTTGGAGTCCATGATCCCGGCATCGATCAAGCGCCGGGCGATGGTGCCGTCGGTGTAGGCACCGGCGATGACGAGCGGGCCGAAGTAGTCACCCTTGCCACTTTCATCGATGCCGAAGTGGGGTGCGAATTTGTCGGGATCGAGGACTTCCTCGTAATCCAACTTCGCGACTCCCGTCACCTCGGGTTCGAGGGTGAAGCGGATAAAATCTTCCGTATCCTTGCCTTGGATCAAAACTTTGGGACCCTTTTCATACACCGTCACGTTGAGCTTGCCCTTGCGGGCGGAAAACAGGGCGTAGGGCTTCGTTTCGAAATCATAATCCCGCGCCTTCAGCACCTTGCGAAGAGTTTCCGCCTGAGCGGGTGTTAGCGGTGCGGTGTGGCTGGTCATGTGATCATTCGGCGACGACGAATATGACTCCGAACTGGTTGCTCGAAACCGGCTTGTCAGGGTTCACCGACATCTGGGAAATATTACCATCGAGGAACAACGCGTTCTTGCAACCGAGCTTGAGAAACAAGCCGGCGAAGTCCCAGAAATTCACCGCTTCGCCTGTGTCCGTGATCGCGAAAACGAATCGTCCTTCCCGATCCACTCCGACGCCGTTGCGGTGGAGTTTACTGATAGAGCCGTCCCGGAATGCCGGGTGGCGTTGCCCGTCGATCAAGAGCATCGGGCCGGCTTGGATGCCCCACGATTCATTGCCTGTGGATTTCCAGATTGCACAGTTCCCGATGAATGGCCCACCCGGGCCGAAGGTGCAGACACCATTCGGCTTGAGGAAGAAATTGCCGGGCGCGTCCGCTAGATTGAGCGGACGGAGAGTTTTTGCACCTTCAATGTGCAAGCCGCTGGGAATTCCGCCGAGTTCGAAGATGCCGGCGTTCATGAGGAACTTCACGGTCTTTCGCTGTTTCGAGAAGGCGGCTTGCACGCGATCGAAACTCCGGTAAGGCACGCCACTTTCATCCTTCCAAACTAACCGTATCTGCTTTGGTTCGGCGCGGACCACCCGGAACTTCACTCCGGCATGAGTCACACTTTCCTCCGCGACCTCGGCGAAGAGGGAGGAGATCGTTAGAAAAACGATGGGTGAAAAGCGTATCACTTCTCCGGGATCGAGTCGTAAACCTGTTCTAGCGAAAGCACCGTGTAGGCGGTCACGAGCACCGGATTGGATTCCATCCAGCGGCCGTTCTCGTTGAGCCATGAGCCGTCGCCGCGCTGGGTGGCGAGGAGCTTTTCGCCGAGGTCCTTGCGCCAGTCGGCTTCGGTGCCGTTTTCGAGCTTGAGCTTGCCGACGTTGGCGGCGGTGAGCGCCTTGGACATGGTCTGATAGTAATAATACAATCCTTGGTTACCCATGTTGGGGTTTTCGGAAATGGTATAGTTCTTGCCGAGCCATTCCTTCACGGCGACCACGCGCGGATCGTTGGCGCTGACTTTGGCATAGATGAATGACAGGAGTCCCGCGTACGACATGGAGCCGTAGGAGCGAAGCGCGGTGCGGCCGTCCGGGAGCTGGTCTTCACCGGCCTTGGATTCATTCGGACCGTAGATGAATCCGCCTTTGTTCTTGGCGTCGTTGGATGCCCATGGCTGATCGTTGGTTCCCTCCAGGTTCTGGCTGCGGGAGAGGAAGGTGACGGCGGCATCCCAGTCGAGATCCGGTTGGTCGCCGTGTTTGCCGTCTTCGACCACCTTCTTCGAAAGCGCGAGGGCTTCGATGGCCAGATAGGTGTTCGACATGTCGGTATGGTCGTTCTTGGAGCCATAGCCGACGCCGCCGTCGTTGACGTTGTCCGTTTCCTTTTTCTGGCCGAGATCCCATTGGTTGTCGATGAGGTGCTTGCGGGCCTTGACGATGGCCGGCTCGTAGCCTTCGCGCCCGGCGGCGACGAGGGCGGTCACGGAGGTGGCGGTGTTATAGACCGATAGGCCGCGGTTGTAGATGCCGCCGTCTTCCTTTTGCTGGGCGAGCAACCAAGTGAAACCTTTTTCAATGTGCTCGGGAAACGGGGCCTTGCGGTCCAGGTTGGGATCGCGGCTGGCGGCCGTCAGGGCCAGCGCGGTGAACGCGGGGATGCCCTCATCGTCCCAGTTGCCGGCGGGTTTCTGCTGGGTTTTCAGCCAATCGTTGCCGCGGGCGATCGCCTGGCGCAACTCTTGTTTGAGGGATTCGTAAGGATTCGGGGCCTTCTCGGCGGCGCTGCCGATGGCCGTGCCGAGGATGATCAATGTGGACAGGAGTTTCATGGTTTCGGTGATAAACGTTCGTGGTTTTGGAAAACTTAGATCCAACCGCCGGTTATTTGGCCTTGATCGGCGGGAGATTCAGGGCGGCTGCGAATTCACTCCAACACAACCGGGTGATCCGGAAATTGAGAGCTCCTTGCGGATTCTCGCCCTCGGCCAAGGCGGCGGGCGGGGTGTATTTGGTGGCGCGGGCGAGGTGGCTGCGGATGAGCTGGAAGACGGTTTTTAGGATGTCGCCGCGCAGGGCTTCCGGCACCGCGACAGTGAAGGAAAGCACTTCCGTGGAGGGGGACTTCTTGTCGGGTCCGGCCAGCCAGAGGGCGACCGGCGTCGGTCCTTTGGCGGAGGTGCTGGTCTTGCCGGCGGCTACCGTTGCGGTGACTTTCACGATACCGGATGAGGCTGCTTCCAGATCGCGGGCGACGCCTTCGAGGATGGGCGTGAGCGTGGCCGCCTGTTTCTTGCCCATCCCGGCGTGCAACGTGATTTGGATCTTGGCCTCGGGCTTGGGATTCCATTCGGGCAAGGTCGGACGCAGGCGCTTGATCGCGGAAATGGCGGTGGCGGCTTGGGTTGCATCCGCCGGGGATAGATCGATGACTCTCTCCCAAGCCAGCAAGGCGCGTTGGAATTCACCGTTTTTCTCCAGTCCCGCCGCCAGCTCGATCAGGTGCGCGGCACCTTGGGGTGAAAGCTCGCCGTAGCTTTGCAAGGTCGGCGGTGTCGTCAGATCGCCTAGGTCGATTTGCGGCTCCTCCACGACCGGTGGTGGCTCGGGTGCTTTCACCACAGCAGGAACCGAAATCGCATCGTCCGTCTGATCCTCCCGGGGCAGCGACGACTCGACTTTGATGCGGATGGCTTGCAACTTCGCTGCGGACGGCGGGGTCAGGAAATCCAGGTGCCGCGTGTTGCTCCACCAGACCCCGCTGACGACAGCCAGAACGAGCAGGATGACCATGGGAATAGGAACGCGCACGACCGCAACATGGCGCGGACTCCTGCGGCGGGAAAGCGGAAATCACAAAAACAAAACGCCCCGCGCGGAAACCGGGCGGGGCGTCTCGGGGAAATTTCGATCCGCTGGATCAGTTGGCGCTCTTCACGAGGAGGGCACGCTTGCCGACCCGCTCGCGGAGGTAGTGCAACTTGGCGCGGCGGACCTTGCCCTTGTTGGTGACTTCGATCTTCGCGATCCGCGGGGTGTGCAGCGGGAACACGCGTTCCACACCTTCGCCGTAGGAAATCTTGCGCACGGTGAACGCGGCGTTCACGCCGGAGCCGCCACGGGCCAAAACGATCCCGGCGAAAATCTGGATCCGTTCCTTGCCACCTTCGACCACCCGGCAATGGACCTTCACGGTGTCACCGACGTTGAACTCGGCGACGTCTTGCTTTAATTGCTCCGACTCGATTTTCTTAATGATGTGCATGGGGTCCTCCTTTGCGGAAAAGTAATGTGCTGCCTGCGTTGTCGTTGCCGTATGCCCTGACGCGCGGGGCGGGAGAGCTAGTGGCTCGGTTCGACAATTGCAACCGCGAAATTGATCGAAATTCACACTTTCCGATAAACCGCCGCCGGATCGAACGACTTGCCGCCGCCCGTCATCTCCAGTTTCGTTGTCCCGGGCACTACCTTGCGGTAAAAACACGAGTTCCGACCGGTGTGGCAAGCGCCCGCGCCGATTTGTTCCACCAGCAGCACTAGCGCGTCCTGATCGCAATCCGTGCGGATCTCCACGATCTTCTGGATGTGGCCGGACGTCGCCCCCTTGTGCCAGAACTCCTTGCGCGAGCGCGACCAGTACACCGCCTCGCCGATTTCCAGGGTCCGCCGCAGCGATTCCTCGTTCATGTAGGCCAGCATCAGCGGCTCGCGCGTCGTCGCATCCATCGCCAGTGCCGGGATCAACCCGTCCGCGTCGAATTTCGGGGAAAAATCCCCGCCTTCCTCGAGCTCCGCCTTCCCGCCGCGCGGGGCAAACACGTTTTGCGTATCCATGCCGGGACCGTGTAACTCGCCCCGCCGACTGTCCAGCCCGCATTCCCGCCCTCGATCCTTGGAAAATGCCAGTTGAAGTCCCGCGCAGCAGCTACTGGCGGAGAAAGAAAGTGTTGATTCTTCTCCCTATCAGTAACGCGACTACCGCGATGACAAGCGCCACCAAGTTAGCAGGGTGGGGACCTAGGCGGTCACGGCGCTGCGGTCATCATTCAGCCCGCTCTTCTCGATGAAGTAGTCGTAGCCGCCGGTGTAGCGGGTGACGGTGCCGTTGTTGATGTGGAGCGTGGTTTCCGCGAGGGTGCGGATGAAGTGGACGTCGTGGGAAATGAAGACGAGCGTGCCTTCGTAGTTTTTCAGGGCTTGGACGAGCGAGTCGATCGAGAGGATGTCGAGGTGGGTGGTGGGCTCGTCCATGAGTAGGAGGTTCGGCGGATCGACGAGGAATTTGACGAGGTTGAGCCGGGATTTCTCGCCGCCTGATAGAACGCCGCAGCGTTTCTCGACATCGGTGCGGCGGAAGAGGAAGGAGCCGAGGATGCTGCGGGCTTCCTCGTCGCGGAGGGTGGTGCAGGCGGCGAGGACTTCTTCTAGCACGGTGTTGTTCTCGTTGAGCGACTCGGAGCGGTGCTGGCTGTAATAGCCGATCTTGGTGGCGTAGCCGGGCTCGCGCTTGCCGCTGTTGATCGGGATCTGGCCGGCGAGGATCTTGATGAGGGTGGATTTGCCCGCGCCGTTCGGCCCGACGAGGACGATGCGGTCGCCGCGCTCGATGGTGAGATCGAGGTCGTTGTAAATCTGTTTGTCGCCATAGGCCTGGGAGACTTTGGAAAGCTCGATGACCTTCTGGTTGGAGCGGGGCGGCTGGGGGAAGTTGAACTTGAATGGCTTTCGCGGAGTGCGCGGTTTTTCGATGCGTTCTAACTTTTCGAGCGACTTGATCCGCGACTGGACCTGCGAGGCTTTTGAGCCGACTTGGCGGAAGCGGTCGATGAACTCCTGGACGTGCTCGATTTCCTTTTGCTGGTTCCGATAGGCTTGCGTTTGCTGCTCGAAGCGGGCTTCGCGTTGTTCCAAGTAGGAGCTGTAGTTGCCGGTGTAGGAGTTGAGCTTGGCGGCGTCGGGATCGATTTCCACGACGGTTTCGATCATGGAGTCCATGAAGTCGCGGTCGTGGGAAATCATCAGGATCGCGCCGCTGTAATTCAACAGATAGCGCTGGAGCCAGAGCAGCGAGAGCAGGTCGAGGTGGTTGGTCGGCTCGTCGAGCATCAGCAGGTCGGGCTCCATCGTGAGGAGCTGCGCGAGGTGGGCGCGCATGACCCAGCCGCCGGAATACTCGCGGGCGGGCTTGTGGAAATCGTCCGATTTGAAGCCGAGGCCGTGGAGGATTTTCTTGGCCTTGGGCTCGAGCTGATAGCCGTTGAGGGCGGTGAATTGGTCCTGGGCGTGGGCGAAATCGGGATGGGAGAGGTCGCCGGTGGCCTCGTGCTCGCGCATGGTGCGGAGGATGCCGATCATTTCCGGGGTGATGCCCATGGCGATCTCGATGATCGTTTCATCGGTCGGCTCGCCGGCTTCCTGCGGGAGGTAGCCGGTGATGGAATATTCGTCGCGCTCGATGGTGCCTTCGTCGGGGCTGTCTTCATCTAGGATCATCCGGAAGAGGGTGGACTTGCCGGCACCGTTGGGGCCGACGAGGGCCACGCGCTCGCCCCAGTTGATGGACATTTCCGCCTCGCGGAGAAGGCAGCGGCCGCCGAGGGTCTTGGTGAGCTTGTGAATCGTGAGCACGCGGTGGGTTTAGAACAGGAGCGGGCAGGGGGCAAGGATTTCGGGAAGAAGCTGCAATTTGCAAGGTAACGGCTAGGAAATGGCTGCTATTGACCTTGACGGGGCGGGGGGGGGGCGGGCTTGATTGCGCCGACCACTACACCTGCATGCGTTTCCCAATCTCTCCCTCACTCCTCATGCCGCGTGGCGTGGGCCAATTCGCCGCCCTCACGTCGCTCTCCATCATCTCGCTCGCGGGCACCTTGCATGCGCAGGATTTCGAGGGGAAAAACATCACGGAAGTGACGATCCGTTACCGCGGCGCGAAGACGGTGGATGAAGCCCGTTTGCGGAACCTGATGGCCACGAAATCCGGCACGCCATACCGGGCGGAGGGCTTGGACAACGACATCAAGTCGCTTTACGAATCCGGTCTGGTCGATGACGTGCGGTTCCTCGCGGAGCCGGTGGGTGGCAACGTCAAGTTGATCGCGGAAGTAACCACCCGTCCCGGCCTCGGTGGGGTGGGATTCGTGGGTAACACGATTTTCACCGAACAGAAGCTGGCCAAGGAATCGAAACTCAAAGCCGGTGGCGCGTTGAGCGACGAGCAAATCCTCGAAGCGCGGCGCAACATCGAGAAATACTATCAGGGCTACGGCTACCCCGACGTGACGGTCACCCACCGCACCCAGGCGACGGGTCAGGCGGGCTTGTCCGATTTGATTTTCGTGATCGACGAGGGTTCCAAGAACGAGGTTCGCAAGATCCGTTTCGAAGGCGTCCACGCGTTCACCGACCCTGAGTTGCGCAAGGAAATGAAGGTGAAGGAAAAAGGCTGGTTCTCGTGGCTGACCAAGTCCGGCCGCTTCGACTCCAGCGAGTTGGACACCGACCAGAACGCCATCTTGGACTATTACCGCAGCAAGGGCTATCTGCGGGTCAGCAGCCCCGGTTTCCGTCGCGATCCGGTCGGCGATGGCCGGGTGGATCTGGTGCTCCCGATCAACGAAGGCGAGAAATACACCGTCGCCGGCGTGGGCTTCGGCAAGATGAGTGTTTTCAAACCCGAGGAACTCTATCCGTCACTGACCCTGACCGGCAACGCCGCCTACTCTTCGAAAAAAATGCGTGATGATATCACGACGATCCGCAGCTTCTATGGCTCGCGCGGCTATGCCGACGCCCTGGTGACTCCCGACATCCGCGACGCCGGCCCTAACCGGGTGAGCATCACCTACCGCATCACCGAGGGCTCCCGCTTCCGCGTCGGCCGGGTGAACATCGCCGGCAACACCAAGACCAAGGACAAGGTGATCCGCCGGGAAATCCCGCTCAAGCCGGGTGACCAGTTCAATTCCGTCGAGCTCGACACCACCAAGGCGCGGTTGGAAAACCTGCAATACTTCAGCGACGTGCAAGCCACTGGTGCGCCGGCCGGTTCCGGCTATCGCGACGTGAATGTGCTGGTGGAGGAAAAGGCGACCGGCTCCGTCGGCGTGGGCATCGGTTTCAGCTCGATCGACAGCATCGTCGGCTTCCTAACACTCGAACAGTCGAACTTCGATTTGTTCAATCCGTGGAATTTCACTGGTGGCGGCCAACGTTTCTCGATGAGTCTGCGCGCGGGTTCCGAGCGCTCCGAAGCCACCGTCTCGCTGGTTGAGCCGTGGTTCATGGACCAGCAGTTGGCCTTGGGCGGCGAGCTGTTCTACAAGAATTCGACCTATTTCAGCGACTACTACAGCCAACGGAATGTGGGGGCCGCAGTCTTTCTCAGAAAACCGCTTGGTAAGAAAGGCTCGATTAAGGGCGAGTACCGGCTCGAAGGAGTGAACATTGATTCGGATGTACACAATGACTCCTATCAAACCCCGGGCGGGAAGAACGATGGTGACAAATCCGAACTCTCCGAGCAGAAGATCGGCGGCGAATTCCTGCGCAGCGCGATTGCCGGGAACTATGTGTATGACAGCCGCGACAGCGGCATCATGGCTCGCAACGGCCACAAGATCGACCTCGGCCTGACGCTGGCCGGTTTGGGGGGGGATGTGAATACCGTCTCGTTCTCCGCCCAAGGGCAGAAGTATTGGAACCTCAAGTGGGACTCGATTCTATCGGTGAGCGGTGAAATGGCCTTCGTTGACAGCACCAACGGCGACGAGATCCCGATCTTCGAGCGCATGTTCCTCGGCGGTGGCCGGACGCTCCGCGGTTTCGAATTCCGCGACGTCGGCCCGCGCGACACGGGCTACACCAACGAAGTCTATGGTGGCAACTCCCTCGGCTATGTCTCCTTCGAATACACCGTTCCGATCATCGAAACCATCCGTGGCGCGGTGTTCTACGACACCGGTTTCGTCAATGCCTCCAGTTGGGATGTTAGCCCGAACGACATCTACAGCGACGTGGGCGTCGGCATCCGCTTGAAACTGCCGATCAGCCCGCTGCCGCTGGCCCTCGACTATGCGGTTCCGGTTTCATCGCCGGACAAGGATGCCGACAAGGGCGGCCAGTTCAACTTCTCGCTCAGCTCGCAGTTCTAACGCCGTTTCAAGCCGCCGATGAAGGCGGAGAAAAATCTGGCACCTCCCTCCAGCGCGGAAATCTCGATGAATTCATCCACAGTGTGGGCTTGGTCGATCGAGCCGGGGCCGATGCAGATGCTCGGGATCCCGCCGTTGGCAAGGTGCGCGGCGTCGGAAAACCACGGTGCGCCGGCGAGACCGGTCGCGGTGTCGGTGGCCAGCAGCGCCTGGATCATCGGGTGAGCCGCCGCAGTTTCCATCGGCGGGTTTTCGTGGGGATTGACGATCTGGACCGGCAGCTCGTGGAACTCGATGGTCTCTGTTAGCAGTTTCAACGCCCCGCCCGCCGCCGCCAGCGCGGGGGTGATGCGGATGTCGATTTCCGCCTCGGCCAAGTCCGGCACGATGTTAGGTCGGGCACCGCCGCGGATCATGCCGACGTTCATGGTCGAGCGGCCGAGTACCGGGTGGGTGAAGGTGGCGAGTTGGCCGCCGAGGTGGTGATCGAGCTGGTCGAGTGCGCGGGTGAGTTTGAGGATCGCGTTTTCCCCGCGCTCCGGCTGCGAGCTGTGCGCGGCTTTGCCGGTGGCCTGCAAAGTCGCCCATAGCGAGCCTTTGGTGACGTGGACGACCTGCATCGACGTCGGCTCGCCGACCAGCGCGAAGGTGTAGTCCTTGCCATGATGTTTTACGAAATCCTTCGATCCCCACTGGCCGGATTCCTCGCCCATGAAGGCGACGAAATCCACCGCCACCGGCAGATCGGCCAGAGAGTCCCGATGTTCGTGCAGCGCCCACAACATCGCGGCCATCGGGCCTTTGGTGTCGGACGCGCCGCGGCCCCAGATTTTCCCGTCGCGGATCTCGCCGCCGAACGGCTCGACGATCATCCCGCCGACGCCGACCGTGTCGAGGTGCGGTCCTAACAAAATCCGCGGCCTGCCATCGAGCGGCGCGAAGCGGGCGATCAGATTGGGGCGGCCGGGTTGGATTTCCTCGAGCGCAACCTCAGCGCCGATTGATTCCAGCCAGCCTGATAGAAACACGGCGATTGTTTCCTCGCCGGTCTGTTCGGTGCCCGGTGCGTTGTCGGGGTTGACCGATGGAATGCGGATGAGTTGTTGGAGAAGGGAAACCACGTCTTGGCTCATGGCGGGAGGATTGGCTTTCGGGGCATCGGTGGCAAGGTCTTCGTAAGTAGTTCAGCCCTTTAGGCGGTCTTGCTGCGATCGAAGACCGCCTGAAGGCGGGACTACGTGCGAAGAGGAAACTCGCTCTTCCACCGCTCCAGTGCCTTGCGAATTTCCGCCGCCTCGCGGGAGGGGCTCAACTCCCAGATCAGCGGGCAATCCGTGGGGAAAAATTTCAACAACGCGGCGTAGTCCAGCGTTCCGCTGAACGGCGTCCGGTGATCCCGTGCCGGCCATTGCACGTCGTGGACGTGCCCGCCGATCAGGTGCGGGGAAATTGTTTCCAACCACTCGGCATGATCCAACAGCCCGAGGTTGTGTTTCAACTGGACGTGTCCGAAATCGTGCCAATAGCCGACCCACGGATTGTCGGCGAAATGCGCCTGCAGCGCGATCATCTCGCGCTCCGTTGGCATGTCTTCGAAGCGCGAGCGCGATTCGATCCCAAGCATCACCCCGACCTCGGCAGCTCGTGCGGCGATGGTGGTGAGCGCCTCGATCGCCCGGTGGAAATACAGCGGGCCGATTTTTTCCCGCTTTTTCACGAACGCGAGCTTCGCCTTGATGTAGTCCGCGCTGTGCTGGCCGCCTGCCGCCACGGTGGTTGTTAGGGCGCGCGTGTAGCTCTTCGGATTGAGCGGCACCGAGCCCATGTGGAGCACCAAATACTGCGCCTTGAATTGCGCCGCGATGTCCAAGGTGCGCAGCGTCATGTCCATCGCACGCTGCCGGTCGAAGGCCCGGTGCGAGGTGAATTCGTAGGCGTCCGGCGCGTCGATCATCACCTCGACCGGCGCGGGGAAATAGTTGTGCACGCCCGAGCAAGTAAAGAGTCCGCGCTCATGGGCCTTCATGATGCCCGGAAGCTTCGCGATGGTCATGCCATGCGACAGCTCGATGTTAGAAAACCCGAGTTCGACGATTTCCTCGATCATCGACTCGCCGTCGGTGTGGCGGTGGTTGTTCCAGCAGGATGAAAAGGCGAGCATCAGGAGTTCAGAGCTGACGGACCTTGATGTTGCGGAATGAGACGGAACCGTGGTCGCCTTGCAAGGCGAGGTAACCTTTGCCCGACTTGGCGAACAACGGCATCGCGCCGAATTTGCTCTTCGCCACGCGGGCGTTGAAATCCTCGCTGCCCAGCACGTATTCGAAGTATTTCACGCCGTTGATTTCGTGGAAACACTTCTCCGGCGTGACGACTAGGCGGACGTGGTTCCACTCGCCGGCGGGCTTGGTGGCATCGAGAGGCTTGCCGGTCTTGGGATCGACGGGCGGCTCGTAAAGGCCGTAGAGCCAGCCGCAGCGTTGCGGGTCTTTGGCCTTGGCATTGTCCTCAAGTTGGAACTCCGGACCGGTCGCCCACACCGCGCCACCTTCGTCGGTGACATGGAAAATGATGCCGCTGTTGCCGCCTTCGGAAATATTGTATTCGAGGTCCAGCTCGAACGCCCCGAACTGGTCCTTGGTCACGATGTCGCCCGCATTGTGGGGATCGGCGCAGACCAGCAGACCGTCCTTGACCACCCAGCCGGGACGCACGCCGTCCTTCTTGAAATTGTGCCAGCCATCGAGGCTCTTGCCGTCGAACAGCAATTTCCAGCCGGCGGATTTTTCCTTGGCGGTTAGAGTGTTGGGTTTCGCCGCGTCCGGGGCGGCGAGGCAGAGGGTGGGGAGGAGCGAGCCGAGCAGAAGTAGGGCGTGGGCTGTTTTCATCGCCGGAGATTTACGAAGCCGGCGGAGCAGTGACCAGAACAACCAGCGGGGCATCGGTTATTTCTGGTGAAAGCCGATCTGTCGTTTGGGCGGCGCGGGAGGCGGGCTCAACAGCGGTTGCAGCTCGCGCCAAATGACCCGCAGCGCGTCGTCGTGCTTGAGGAGAGTGGCATCCATTTGGGCGAGCCGTTTGAGGACGTCGGCCTGGGCGAGCAGGATTTCCCGCTGTTTGATAAACGCGCGGACGATATAGACGCTCATCTTCACGGCCTCCTGGCTGTTGAGGACGTTGGTCGCCATCAACGCGCCGTGTTCGGTGAAGGCATAGGGGCGGGTGCGGGAGAATTTGAGACGGGCGAGGTGGTCACAATTTGCGACCACCTCGGCTTTCTCCTCCACGGTCAGTTGAAACATAAAATCTTCAGGGAACCGGTCGGCATTGCGTTTGATCGCTTGATTGAGTGCCTTGTTAGGCACGCCATAGAGTCCGGCGAGATCGGCGTCGAGAATGATCTTCTGTTGGCGCAGGGTCAGGATCAGGGATTCGAGCGTAGGGGTGGGTTTCATGGTTAGAAGCTGGCAGGGTATGCAACGGGTGGCGCGAGGGAAGGGAAAAGGCAGGCAGTGGATTTTTCGGCACATTGCGGCTGGAAGGACGCGAAATCGGGCCATGGCGAGCAGCCGGTGGCGGGGGAAACGTGCGGGTATTTCCCGGATTCCGGGGATTAGCTTTGCTTTCGGCGGAGGATTTTGCCATTCCCCGCCGCGAGAGGTGGTTCACTATTCCGCGTGATGGGATCGGCCACGACGCTTCTTCGACCGCGAATGCCTTCAGAAAAAATCCAGATCATCCGTGCCACGTTGAAGCGCTTGCGGGGCGTTTTGCGGATGTTCGTGAAATCGGAACAAGGCCCCAAGGCGATCACCTTCGCGGCGATGCTGGTGCTGTTGATGCTCGGCATCAACGGCCTGAACGTGATCAACAGCTACGTCGGCCGGGATTTCATGTCGGCCATCGAGCACCGGGACATGGGCGTTTTCAGGCAGCAGGCGCTGTTGTACGTGGGCGTTTTCCTGGCCTCGACGGCGGTGCTGGTGTTCTATCGGTTCACCGAGGAGCGCTTGGGAATCCTGTGGCGCGAACAACTGACGAGGAGACTCACGGACGCCTATCTGAACGACCGCACCTACTACCGCCTGGATTCCGCCACCGGGGTCGCCAACCCGGACCAGCGCATTTCCGACGATGTTCGCGCCTTCACCACCACCACGCTCTCGTTCACCCTGCTGATCGTGAACGGCACGATGACGGCGATCTCGTTTTCCGGCGTGTTGTGGAGCATCAGTCCGTTTCTCTTCGGCGTGGCGGTGACCTACGCGGTGTGTGGCTCCTTGCTGACCATCATCCTCGGTCGGCCGTTGATCCGGCTGAACTACAACCAGCTCGACATGGAGGCGAACTTCCGTGCCGACTTGATCCATGTGCGGGAAAATTCCGAGTCGATCGCCCTAGCCCACCGCGAAGGACGTTTCAAGGCCCGTCTGAACAAACGGCTCGACGCTCTAACCGACAATTTCCGCAAGCTCATCCGGATCAACCGCAACCTCGGGTTTTTCACCAACGGCTACAACTATTTCATCCAGATCATCCCGGCCTTGATCATCGCGCCGATGTTTATCTGGGGCGAGCGGGAGTTCGGGGTCATCACCCAGTCAACGATGGCGTTCGCGACCCTGTTAGGGGCGTTTTCGCTGATCGTCACGCAGTTCCAGTCGATCTCTGCCTTCACGGCCGTCACCGCCCGGTTGCACACGCTCAGCGATGCGATTGAAGAAGCCCACCGCACCAAGCTGTGCATGATCAGCGTCGAAGAGTCGCCCGACCGCGTGGTCTATGAAAACGTGACGTTGCATTCGGGCGACTGGTCCCGGTTGCTGGTCCAAGACCTGAGCCTTGAAATCCGCCGCGGTTCGCGCTGGCTGGTCATCGGCAAGGACGATGCGCCGAAGCTAGCGCTTTTCCGCGCAACGGCCGGGGTCTGGGGCTGCGGTGCCGGTCACATTATCCGGCCCGGCCTGGATCACATTCTGTTCCTGCCGGAGCGCCCCTATCTTCCGCCAGGCACGTTGCGCGAGGTGCTGTTGCGGACCGGGGCGGAGTCGGTGATGCCGGATGCGGTGATTCATGGCGTGCTCGTCAAGCTGGGATTGGAAGAGGTCGTGGCCCGCGCACACGGTTTGGACACGGATCAGGACTGGGATGATCTGTTATCGATCGGCGAGCAGCATCTGCTGTCCGTCTCGCGCATCTTCCTAGCAAAACCCGCGTTCGTTTTCCTGGATCGTCCGGGCAGCTCGCTCCCCAAGAATCAAATCTCGAGCATCCTTGAAATGCTCACCGAGCAGGGAATCGGGGTGGTGATCCTAGCGAAAAACGGCGAGTCGCGCCTCCGCTACGATGCGGTGCTCGAAATCAAGGCCGACGGCGGATGGGAAGTCCGCCACCAAACGCCCGTGGACGCCGACGGCGATCTCCAGGATTTGAGTTGTTAGCGTGTGACCGAGAACCAGCCCGGCCAGGCGCTTTTCGCTTTCAGGCGCGGTCAAACCAGATCGGGGGATTCGGGATCGCCGAGAAACAAGGTGGCGGATACGGGCAGGGATTTCACGCGGACCGAAAGGCAGGCGGCGTCGATCAACAGCGGATGGCCTGCGGAGTCGAGCGCATGGCGGATCCGTTGGCCGGGTGGCAGCGGCGGGGTGACGAACAAACCGCCGGGTGGCAACGAGATCCCGTCGCCGATTTCGATTCCGATGCAGAGAGTCTCTCTAACGAAGATTTGGAAATCGAGCCGGCCGTTGCGGGTCATCAGCCCGCGCACGGCGAAGCCGTCCTCCTCGGAAATCCACGCCCACGGCAAGCCCGAGGCCAAGATCATTTTTTCGGAAGCTTCGCGTTCGCTCGCGACCATGGCCACGAGCGCCAGCATGTATTCCGCCGCGATCCAGGTGTGCGGCACGTCGCCCAGGTGCCCCGGCGAGCGCGGGTCGCGCCAAGTGATTTCCGGCCATTGGTTCCATTCGAGCGGGCGGCGGTCGGATAGAAAAAAGTCCAGCAGTTCGTGCGCCTCATCACGCTTCCCGATGCGGACGAGCGCGCCGATGATGCGGATTTCGTAGGCCGTGTAGTTGAGCCACGGCACCTCGCCGCGGTGCTTGCGGCGGAACCCTTCGAGGTAGGTTTCGTGCATCTGGTGGAGCGGCAGCGCGGGCAAATCGTCGGCGAAATCCAGTTGCGCGATGGCGTTGGCGGTGGCCGTGGGATCGAAGTCCGCCCACTCGACCGAGCCGGGGATGTAGTGCAGCGAGTGCTCCGCGATCACCAGTTCGATGGAGCGCCGGACGTCTGCTAGAAACTCGCGGGCTTCACTCCGCCAGCACGCCGCCTCGTCCGGCAGGTCCATCGCTTCCGCCAGTTCCGCCGCCGCTTCCAGCCCGCGGACGCCCCAGAAATCATCCCAATACGAGTGGACCGGGTGCGCGAGGTAGCCTTCATGGCTCGCGGATTCCGGCAGCAGCCCGTAACAATCCGAGCGCTCCGTGCCGATGAACTCTGCGGTCATGCGTTGTGCCCGCAAGCTCCGCAGAAACTCTCCGGCCTTGCGCACAGGCAGCCACAGCGTTTTCAGGAAATCCCGGTTTCCCTCACAGCGGAAAATCTCGCAGACGCCCCAGATGAACTGGCCGTGGCTGTCGTGCTCCACCAATGCGTCCACCCCGTCACGGTCCACCACGCTCGGGACGTAGCCGTCCTCGCGCTGGAACCGTGCGTACCATAACAGGAAATCGCGCAGCACGTCCGGCCGGTTCGCCTTGGCCATCGCCGCGCCCATGATCACGCAGTCGCGCACCCACGAGCGGGTGTAGCGGCGCGGCCCCGGCTGGATCGCCGGGCCGTCGCGATTGATCAGGATATGGCTTGCCGCCGCGCGGAAGCATTCGATCGCGCTGTTAGCGATTGACGGCACCCGCCACTCGACCGGCGCGAGGATGTCCTGCCACAGGGCGCTGGCCTGTTCCATGCCGCCTGCCACCGGGGCGGCGGCGGCCTCGAAAAACGCCACCGAAACCGTGACCTCGAAGGGGCCGTCACCTGGCGGCACGCGCCACAACATCGCTGCCGATGCCAGCTCGGATTCATCGTCCACCGCATCCCGCGGCGGCACTTCGCCGCGGGCGAGAAATTCCACCACGCCCCCTTCCTCGGACGCCGCCGCGCCGTGTGCGTCCGGCCGGCGGTTGGGAATCACCCGACTCTGATCGACGCTGATGCCGCCGTCGTCGCAGCGGATCCGCCGGATCGGACTGCGTCCGCCGAGATCGCGGAACGCCTGCCACGGCGGATTCACCTGGAACGGTCGCACCGCCACCGCCAGCCGCACATCCTGGCCGGAACTGTTTTCCACCTGATAGGTCGTCCGCAGGACCAGCCCGTCGCCCGCGCCTTCGACCCACGGCCGGATGACCAGCTTCACTCCATCCGACTGCCAGGTGACCACCGGGTATGGCGCGCCACCGGCACCAAGCGACAGCCCGATTTCCACCTCCGCCCAAGTGACCAGCTTGCCACCGATGAGTAAAAACGGCTCCAGGGAAAAGCCCGCCTCGTTCACTTCCACCAAGCCTTCCTCATTGATCAACCCGCGGCGCCGACCTTCCGGACTGCCGACCGGAGTCCAGTAGGATTGCTCGCGGTGCCAGTAGCGGGGAAACCAGCCGCGCGGGAAATCCAACGCCACTGCATGGATGAATTCATTCGGGGTGTGGGAAAAAGCATCCGGCCGCAACTCCAGCGCGACCAGCGCGGCGGATTCCGGATTGCCGAAGTTCACCCGCAGGTGGCGGGCTTCCGCGCTGCAGGCGGGGATGTGACTCCGCGCCCCCAAGGCATGGGTTGCCCGATAGATGCGGGTCCACGCTTCCCCGTCCGTTGAGATTTCGATCTCGAAACTCCGCGGCGGCAGCGGCACGGGCCACACGATCACCAGTCCGCCGAAGCGCACCTGCCGGCCGAAATCCACCGCCCACCACGGTGCCGGATCGGTGTCGTCGGCCTGCCAGCCGCTGGGCGAGCCGGGTTCGAAAACCGCCTCCGGGAAGTTGCTCGGCCGGTGGCTCGATGCCGTGACTTCCTTGGGCAAATACAGCGTCTGATCGTCTAACGAAATGTCGGAAAACCAGACGCTGCCGCTGCCTCCCTCACCGGCGGCGATGACCAGCTCGACCGCCCCGACGACCGTCGGCGCACCGCCGCCCGCCGGTCCCCAGGCGAAGGGCAGATCCCGTTCGCGGATGCGTGCGCCGGTCCACTCCGCAGGCAATTGAAAATCCTCCCACAGATGGCGCCAGGTGTCCGCGCTGCCGGGATCGGTGATCTTGAACTCGAAATTGTTCCGCAAGCCCTCGCCGCGCAGGGAGAATCGGATCTCGAAGGTGTCGGGCAACTTGAATTGGATTTCCCGCCTCGCGGCGATGAATCCGCCGCCGCCGTGGAAATCGTAATCCAGCCGCAGCGCCGGTTTCCCCTGCGGCCCCTCCGCCCAAGTCAGACGTCCTACGGAGAGACCTGAAGCATAAACGTTCCACAAGTCAGGCGAGTCGAAAAAATCAGCGAAGGGATCGGAGGACATTGCGGTGCGGGTTTGAATCGAGGCTAACGATCCCGTCTGCCGACGCCAGAAGAGAGTTTCCCTAACTTTAAGGGGGGCGGCCAGCGGCTTTTAAATCTACCTTTGTTTCCCGCAATCATCGCTAGTGTAAGCACCCTGCGCTCAGCCGGGCGCGGTGATGACGTCCCGTTGGTGGCCATCCGCTCGGCGCAACGAGGGCAGCACCGCGTCGCACTCCAGTTCTCCCGGCTCGCGATGCAACGTCAATCGATGCCCACAGCGATGGCGAATTTTGTGTTGCGAGTTTGATAGGAATTCGGCACCGAAGTTGCTAAACCCGTGCGAACGCCATGTCCATCCACGTCGCCCTGCACCACCGGACCAGTTACAAATACGAGCGCCCGGTCGCGCACGGAGCCCATGTGGTGAGGCTCAGGCCGGCACCGCACTGCCGCTCGCACATCCTCGCCTACAGCCTGAAAGTCGGGCCGATGGAGCATTTCATCAACTGGCAGCAGGACCCGCAGGCGAACTACCTCGCGCGGCTGATGTTTCCGGAACCCACCGACCGGCTCGACATCGAGGTGGATCTGGTCGTGGAAATGGCGGTGCAAAATCCCTTCGATTTCTTCCTGGAGCCGACGGCGGAGGAGTTCCCGTTCACCTACGATGCGGATCAGGCGGATGAGCTCGGCCCGTTTCTCGCAGTGGAGCCGCCCGGCGGATTGATGGCGGCGGTGATTTCCCGGTTCACCGGGGAAACCGGCCGGACCATCGACGTGCTGGTGAAAATCAATTCCCACCTGCAGCACCTGATCGACTACAAGATCCGCATGGAGCCGGGCGTGCAGACGCCGGAAGAGACGCTGGAAAAAGCCTCGGGCTCGTGCCGTGACTCCGCGTGGCTGCTGGTGATGTTGCTGCGGCACCTCGGGTTGGCGAGCCGGTTTGTGTCGGGCTATTTGATCCAGTTGAAGCCGGACGTGAAGTCGCTCGACGGTCCGGTGGGCTCGGAAATCGACTTCACCGACCTCCACGCCTGGACCGAAGTGTATCTCCCGGGTGCCGGCTGGATCGGCTTCGATCCGACGTCCGGGCTGCTCGCGGGTGAAGGGCATTTGCCGCTGGCCTGCTCGCCGGATCCATCCAGCGCCGCGCCGGTCACCGGCGGCGTCGAAGCGTGTGAATCCACGATGGAACACGAAATGACGGTGACCCGGATTTACGAATCGCCGCGCACCACGCTGCCGTACCGCGATGAGCAGTGGGCGGAAATTCTCAAGACCGGGCGCAAGATCGACGAGGATCTCGAAGCGATGGACGTGCGCCTGACGATGGGTGGCGAACCGACCTTCATCTCGATGGATGATTTCGACGGCGACGAGTGGAATAACGCGGCGGACGGTCCCACGAAACGCAAGCTTTCCGGCCAGCTCATCAAGCGGCTGCGGGCGAAGTTCGCGCCCGGCGGGCTGTTGTTTTACGGCCAGGGGAAATGGTATCCCGGCGAGGTGCTGCCGCGCTGGTCGCTCGCTTGCTATTGGCGCAAGGACGGTCATCCGATCTGGGAGGACGACTCGCTGATCGCGGATGAGTCCCACGATTACAAATACGACGCCACCCACGCCGAACGCTTCGGCAACGCTCTAACTGCGGCGCTCGGCGCGGATCCCAAGTGGATGATTCCGGCGTACGAGGATGCCCTCTATTACCTGTGGCGGGAAAAGCGGTTGCCAGCCAATGTGGACCCGCTCAAGTCCAACTTGAAGAGCTCCCACGAGCGCGCCCGTTTCACCCGCTTGTTCAACCAAGGCATCGATGAAGTCGTCGGTTACGCGCTGCCGCTAGAGCGCCGGATGACCGCGCAAGGCTCCCGCTGGACCAGCGGCCCGTGGTTCCTGCGCGACGAGACGCTCTATCTGTTGCCGGGTGATTCGCCGATGGGCTACCGGCTGCCGTTGGACTCGCTGCCCTTCGTTGCGAAGGCCGACTATCCGTGGCACATCCCGCCGGACCCGACGCGGGATATTCCCAAATTCCTCCAGGCTCCGGGCAGTGTGCTGGCGCGGCAACGCCGCGAGGAGGAAAAGGCCGCCTCCCGCCTCGTCCGCGAAGGAGAGGACTCGGCGGAAGCCCGCCCTTGGGAACGCAAACCCGAGGATCAGGAATCCGCAGGATGGATCACCCGCAGTGCGCTCTGCATCGAGCCGCGCGATGGCATTCTCCACGTTTTCCTGCCGCCGGTGGATGAAACCGAGGATTTCCTCGATCTGGTGGCGACCATCGAGCAGACCGCCGTTTCCATGAACATGTCGGTGATCCTCGAAGGCACCGCGCCGGCCTTTGATCCCCGGCTCAGCGTGGTGAAGGTGACCCCGGACCCCGGCGTCATCGAGGTGAACCTCCATCCGGCCGCGTCTTGGGACGAGTTGGTTAGAAATACCTCGGTGCTCTACGAGGAAGCGCACCTCTGCCGGCTCGCCACCGAGAAATTCATGATCGACGGCCGCCATTGCGGCACCGGCGGCGGCAACCACATCATCATCGGCGGGGAAACGCCATCGGATAGCCCGCTGCTGCGGCGGCCCGATTTGCTGCGGAGCATGGTGACGTTTTGGAATCATCATCCGTCACTCAGCTATTTGTTCTCCGGGTTGTTCGTCGGTCCCACCTCGCAGGCACCGCGGATCGACGAGGCGCGCAACGACTCGATCCACGAGCTCGAAGTCGCCTTCAAAACGCTCGAAGGCCACGGCACACCGTTGCCGTGGAACGTGGACCGCGCGTTCCGCAATCTTCTGATCGATCCCACCGGCAACACCCACCGCGCGGAATTCTGCATCGACAAGCTTTACAGCCCGGACAGCGCCACCGGTCGGCTTGGGCTACTGGAAATGCGGAATTTCGAAATGCCGCCGCACTATCAGATGAGCCTCGCCCAGCATCTCGTGTTGCGGGCGCTCGTCTCCCGTTTCTGGCGCGTGCCATACACCAAGCCGCTCGTTCGTTGGGACAGTGAAATCCATGACCGCTGGATGCTGCCGCACTTTATCTGGCAGGATTTCCGCGATGTCTTGGCCGACCTGCGCGAGCAGGGATACTGGATCGAGGAAGATTGGTTCGCGCCACACCTGGAGTTCCGCTTCCCGCGGATCGGGGAGTTCACTCAACGGGGAGTCGAGGTCGAGTTGCGCCACGCCATCGAGCCGTGGCACGTCCTCGGCGAGGAAGGCGGCGCGGGGGCCGCCGTGCGCTACGTCGATAGCTCGGTGGAACGCATGCAACTCCTAGTCCGCGGGCTGACCGGCGAGCGCCATGCGATCACTTGCAATGGCATCCGCGTGCCGCTGCATCCCACCGGCACCCATGGCGAGTGCGTCGCGGGCGTCCGCTACCGGGCGTGGCAACCGCCGAACTGCCTGCATCCGACGATCCCGGTCCACACCCCGCTGGTCTTTGATTTGCTGGATTCCTGGAACGAGCGCTCGATGGGTGGCTGCACCTATCATGCGGCCCACCCCGGCGGCTTGAGTCATGAGAGTTTCCCGGTGAATTCCTACGAAGCCGAGTCGCGGCGGCTCTCCCGCTTTTTTCAGCACGGCCACACCGGCGGAAAAATGCAGGCCCGCGAGGCACCCGTTAGCCCGGATTTCCCCTTCACGCTGGACTTGCGGATGATCCCATAGAGCCTTGGCTTGATCGTCTGCGGGCGACCCTCCGATTCATGGCCGATAGTTTCCGCATCACTCCCGCATCGTCGCCGCAGCCCAGCGCTGGGGCGGCGGCCCCCGTGTGGGATGAAATGATTGATTCACGCGGTCAGGTCCGGCCGCATTGGCAAAATCTCAGCGGGAAAATCCAGCGTTGGAGTTCCGACGAACGCCATTCCATCGCCGCCGCAGCCAGCCGGATGATCACGGATCTCGGGACCACCTTCAATGTTTACAGCGATGCCGGCGCGGTCGGGCAACCCTACGAACTCGATCCCATCCCGCTGGTGGTGTCTGCGGCTGACTGGGCGACTGTCTCCGCCGGGCTGGCGCAGCGGATTCGCTTAATCGATGCGGTTTTGGCGGATATTTACGGCCCGCAACAACTGCTGCGGGAAGGCTTGATCCCGCCGGATCTGGTGCATTCCAGCCCGGCATTCTTGGAATACGCGCGCGGTGTCCAGCCGGTCGGCGGTCGCCATGTCATCACCACCGGCTGCGATCTCATCCGTGCCCCCAACGGCCAGTGGATGGTCCTCCGCGATCACACCGGCGCGCCGGGCGGGCTGGGCCAGGTTTTGGAAAACCGCAATGTCACGTCGGGTCTCCTGTCCGACCAGTTCGAAGGCTTGCGGATCGCCCGGCTCGGCGCGTATTTCGATGCCGAACGCGGCACGCTCCAATCGCTGCTGCCGGTGCGCGGCGAGATGCCCAACGTCGTGTTCCTCACCCCCGGATTCCGCCATCCTTCGTACTTCGAGCATGCCTACAAGGCGCGGTTGTTGGGATTTCCGCTGGTCGAGCCGGCCGACCTCACCGTGCGCGAGTGCCGCTTGTTTTTGAAAACCCTCGGCGGCTTGCGGCGGATCGACGGGGTCGCCTGCCGCGTCGAGGACGACGGACTCGATCCGCTCGAGCACTGGGTCCGCAGCGGCGGCGGGGTGCCCGGAATGGTGGAAGCGTGGCGGACGGGCAACGTCGCCCTCGCCAACGCTCCCGGCGCGGGTTTCGCGGCGACCCCCGCGTTGATGCCGTTTCTTCCCGGGATTTGCCGCAAGTGGTTCAATGAGGAAATCAAGCTGCCCTTCGTGGAAACCTGGTGGCTCAGCCAGCCCGACGTCCGCCGCCAGGTGCTCGACCAACTGCATCGCTTTGTCCTGCTTTCCGCGTTCAATCACGAGCCGCTGTTGCCGCTCCGCTGCGCCAGTCTCTCGCCCGCCGCGCGCAAGCAATGGGTGGCTGTGATCGAGGAACGGCCGTATGATTTTGTCGCCCAATTGGACATCACACCGAGCGAGGCCCCGTCGCTCGAAGCGCGGGGAATCCGCCACCGCCCGGTCGTTTGGCGTGCGTTCGCCCTCAACGCCACGGCTGGCCCGATGGTGTTGCCCGGTGGCTTGGCCCGCGTCGGGAAAACCGGCCAAGCGCCGCAGTTGTGGCCGAGCCACGCGGGATTCACCAAGGACGTCTGGATCCCGGATAGTGCCGCAGATTTCATGACCAAGACCGAGGTGAAACACCCGCGGCCATTGGAAGACCGGCATCCGTCGGCGCTCGAAGTCCCGAGCCGCATCGCCGAGCAGTTGTTCTGGGTCGGCCGTTATGCGGAGCGGATCGAGCTCGCGACCCGCCTGCTGCGCGTCACCCTGCGCAATCTCAGCGGTGAGTCCGGGCGGCTCCAACAGGAACAACTCGGAGCCTGCCTGAGCCTGATCCGCGGCAGCAATCTGCTGCCCAATGACGTGATCATCCACCCGGCCCAGCCCCTCAAAATGCTGGCCGGCTTGATCCACGACCAGACCGCGCGTGGCGGCATCCCGAGCCTCACACGGTCGTTGCTCCTGAACGCCGCCGCCGCCCGCGACCGCCTGTCGGATGACACCTGGCGCTTCTTCAACCGGCTCGAAGGTATCGTCAATGTGGCACCCGGCCTGCCCAGCGCCTCCGAACTTCTATGCACGCTCGATACCTTGGTCCTCCATCTCGCGGCGTTCGCCGGGATGCAGGCGGAAAACATGACCCGCGGCCAAGGTTGGCGCTTCCTTGAAGTCGGCCGCCGCATCGAGCGCGCGCTGAGCGGGCTCAAGCTGTTGCGCACTGCGGCAGGCGAGGGCCGTGGCGAATCGCCGTTGCTCGATCCACTGCTCGAAACTTGCGACAGCGTGATGACTTACCGCCGCCGTCATTTTTCCCGCCCGCGCCTCGACGCGGTGATCGACCTGATTTTCTTCGACGCCACCAACCCGCGCTCCGTGGCCTATCAGATCGGCATCCTCGACCGGGAAGTCAGCCGTTTTCCCGGCGATCCAGATTTCGGATTGTTGCCGAAAATCCGCGAACATCTGCAAGGACTCGCCCCACGGTTTGCCAATGCCTCCACTCCCGATGCGGCGGAGTTCGACGCGTTTTCCGGTTCGCTCGAAGTCTTCGCCGACATGCTCACTCAGCACTACTTCAGCCACTCCGTCCGGCGCGTTTACTGACATGAAATACCGCCTCGTCCATCGCACGAAATACACCTACGAAGGCGCGGTCACCGTCTCGCACCACCTTGCCCGCTTGGCCCCGCGATCCTTGCCGGGACAACGGTGTCCTTGGCACGAGTTGGAAATCGATCCGGAACCCGTGGGACGCGGCGTGCATCTCGATTCGTTCGGAAATGCGATCACCTATTTCGAAATCGAAGGCAAACATGAAACGCTCGAAGTGACCGCCCGCAGCCTGGTGGAAGTCTTGCCGAACTTGGATCGCGATCCCCACACCACGCCGCCGTGGGAAACCGTCCGCGATGCCTGCCAAGTGGAGAAACTCACCCCCGGCTCCGATGCGGGTGCCTTCCGTTTTAGCTCGCCGATGGTGCCTCTGGGCAAGGAATTCGCGGACTACGCCAGCGCCGAGTTTGCCCATGGCCGCCCGATCCTCGAAGCGGTCCTCGGCCTGACCCAGCGGATTTTCAACGACTTCACATTCGATCCCAAGGCCACCGAAGTCACCACCCACGTCTCCGAGGTTCTCAAAAAGCGCGCCGGCGTGTGCCAGGACTTCGCCCACCTGATGTTGGCCTGCCTGCGCTCGCTCGGCCTGCCTGCCCGCTACGTCAGCGGCTATCTCGAAACCGCGCCACCTCCGGGAAAAGTCCGCCTCACCGGGGCCGACGCCTCGCACGCCTGGGTCTCCGTCTTCTGCGGCGAATCATCCGGCTGGATCGACACCGATCCCACCAACAACCTGCTCCCCGGCGACCGCCACATCACCGTCGCCTGGGGCCGCGATTTCTCCGATGTCAGCCCCCTCCGTGGCGTCACCCTCGGTGCCGGCGGCCAAAAGCTCGACGTCGCCGTGGACGTCATCCGCGAACTGGACGGATGAGCCGTAGCTGGAGCATCTTGCTCCAGACCGTGCCCGGAGCGTCCCGCTCCGTCTTCATCTTCCTCCCACTAGCAGCCTGTCGGACTTGAGGCATTTTTGGAGACCGTGTCAGCTGCTAGATGAAGGGATTCCTGGGGCATTCCTGATTCCAATGGATGGGGACTGAATCATCCCCGATTTCCCCGAAAACCCGTTCTGGACAGGCTCGAATCCGTTGCCTATTTTCCGCGCTCTTCCACCAACTACATCATGATCCGCAAATTCATTCCTGGCGCCCTGGCCCTCGGCCTCATCGCCACCTCCTCCGCCAAGACGCCAGCCGCACCTGCCAAGCAAGAAGCAGCCACGCCCGCCGTTGAAGTTCCCGCCAAGCCGGAAGCTGCGACCCCTGGCTTGGCCGTTCCTGCCAAGCCGAAGCTCGATCCAGCCGTGATCAAGTCGGATTCCTCCTACGCTCTCGGATTCCGCACCGGTGGCGGATTCGCCCAGCAGTTCGGCAAGTTCGGCGTGGGTGCTGACGATCTCGATCCCGAAACTTTCCTCAAGGGATTCATGGCGGCCATCAAGGGCGGCAAGCCGGAACTCGAGGAAGCGAAACTCCAAGCCGCCATGGAAGCTCTCGGCGAGATGCTCCAAGGCCGCGAAAAAGTCGCCGCCGCCGCCAACCTGGAAGCCGGCAAGAAATTCCTCGCTGAAAATGGCAAGCGTCCCGAAATCACCACCACCAAGAGCGGCCTTCAATATGAAGTTCTCACCAAGGGCGGCACCGAAACGTATGTCGCCCCCAAGGAAGGTGCCAAGGATGCCGCTGAAAAGCAATTCATGGTCCACTACAAGGGCACGCTCATCGACGGCAAACAATTCGACGCTTCACCCGAAGGCGAGCCGGTGCCGATGACCCTGCAAGTGGTTCCCGGTTTCAAGGAAGCTCTCACCACCATGCCGGTCGGTGCCAAGTGGAAGCTCTTCATGCCAAGCGAACTCGCCTACGGCGAAGAACGCCGCAGCGCGGAGATCGCTCCTAACAGCGTGTTGATTTTCGAATTGGAACTCTTGAAAATCCAAGACGCTCCGGCGGCTGCCGAAGGTGCGATGCCATTCCCGATGCCACAAGGTGGCCCGGGCGGCGCTCCCGAGGAGTGATTTTCTCCTGGATTGATTCTTCTGATAGGGCTGCCGGTAAATCCGGCAGCTTTTTTTATTGGCCCCAATTTCTTCGGTTCTCTTTGGTTGAATCCCAATCAAGGGTGAAAGCAGCCTCATGCTGCCATCGGCTCGCAGCATCTGTTGGAGATCAATGGCAAGCGCGTCCTGCTGGAGTATGGGCTCGATAGGGACTCGCGCCCATCGACCACTGCGGCCAGCAACCCAAGAGCGAAGTTCTGGTCTTTACCCGCGCCGGATTCGCCGCTAGTTCCTTGCCGCGATGCACGGTTTCTCCTACAAAAACGGTTCCCTTTTCTGCGAAGACGTCGAACTCTCCACGCTTGCCGACGAACACGGCACCCCGCTTTACGTCTATTCCGCAGGCACGATCCTCGATCACTACACCCGCCTCGACGCCGCGCTGGGCGAAATCGATCACGAGGTCGCCTACGCCGTGAAGGCGAATTCCAATCTTTCCGTGCTGCGCCTGCTCGCCACCCATGGCGCTGGCTTCGACATCGTTTCCGGCGGCGAGCTGTTCCGGGTGATCAAGGCCGGTGGCGATCCCGCGCACTGCACCTTCGCCGGCGTTGGCAAGACCCGCGATGAAATCATCTATGCCCTCGAAAAGGGGATCTACTCGTTCAACGTCGAGAGCGAGGAAGAGCTGCGCTATCTGGACGAAGTCGCCGGCGAGCTCGGTATGATCGCCCCGGTGGCCGTTAGAGTGAACCCGGACGTGGACGCCAAGACCCACAAGTACATCTCCACCGGCAAGTCCGGGAACAAGTTCGGCGTCGATTTCGGGGCGATTGCCGACCTTTACGCGCGTGCCTCGCAGGAGCTGTCCAACATCAAGCTGCGCGGCCTCCAGATGCACATCGGCTCGCAGCTCACGTCCGTCGCGCCCTTCATCGAAGCGGTGGAAAAAGTCACGCCGCTCGTCATGGAGCTCAAGGCCAAGCACGGCATCGAGTTCTGGTCGATTGGCGGCGGCATTGGGATCATTTACAAGGAATCGCTCGGATCTGGCACGGTCGATTGGTGGGCCAACCAGCCCGAGCAAGAACGCCCACTGACCATCGAGCGCTACGGCAAGGAACTGGTCCCGCGGCTCAAGGGCCTCGGTCTGAAAATCCTGTTGGAACCCGGTCGCCTGATCGTCGGCAATGCCGGGGTTCTGATCACCGCCTGCCTCTACGAGAAAAAAGGCACCACCAAGACCTTCAAGATCGTCGATGCCGGCATGAACGACCTCATCCGTCCGGCGCTTTACGAAGGCCATCATGAAATCGTCCCGCTCGCCCGCCCATCTGGCAGCGAGTTGGTCACCGTCGATGTCGTCGGCCCGATTTGCGAAAGCGGCGACTTCTTCTGCCAGGACCGCCCGCTTCCCGATTTCCAGCCCGGCGATCACGTCGCGCTGATGTCCGCCGGGGCCTACGGTTTCGCGATGGCCTCGAATTACAACTCGCGCCCGCTGCCAGCGGAAATCCTCGTCGAAGGCGCGACCGCCACCGTGATCCGCAAGCGCCAGACGCTCGATGATTTGATCGCGGGCGAACTGTGAGATTTCCGCCCATGCGTGGGCGAGCGTCTCACAGAACCCCGCTGCAGGGCACTTCCCGACACTTCTCGCGCAGGTGCGCGGCGGTCGATCGGGCGACGGAAAGGCGGAGTCGGGGAAACCTAGACAAACTGAGCTGAATTTCAGCCTAGTGACCCAGAAAATAAATGCAAATTATCCTACCCCACCTCACAGCAGCCCAATGGAGAAAAGGCCAAGGGCGACTGGTCCACCCCCAACCCGACGAACACCGTGGGAGGCCAGCCTATTGACGCAACCGGCACCCAAAATACGTCCACCTGGGAAGCGGGAAACAACTACGTTTCCTTCGACGATATGCTAGTGAACAGTTTAGGCAAGATCGTCCTCAACGGGGTCGCTGCCCCAGAGTATCGCCTGCCGGTGAACGGCTTCCAACACTGATGAGTCGGAAAGGGGCGCATTTTCGTCGTCACTTCAGAAAGCGAGGTTGAGGGTTAGCGAGCCCACGACCTCCTTGCGGTCAGTGTAAGGGAGCGGGTTCTCCCGCTGGTCACCCAGCGGTGTCTGGAGCAAGATGGACGGGGTGAGAGTCACCCGCTCGCTGATCTTGATTGGCAAACCCACAACAGCGCGGCCATAGACGAGACCGGGGGGTCTGCCCAAAGCGCCGTCGGAGTAAGCCACGGAAATATCGAGGGTGAGGGCCACCTGACGAATTCCCGTAGGATACGTGCCACGAATGCCGCCCCAACCGAACCAGCCGTTCTCCGGACTCTTCGAACTCACTTCCCCGAAGTAGCGGGTGCAGAGGTATGGCCGGAAGCTAGCCCACTTCGTGTAGGACACTTCCGCCTCTCCGATCCAGATGTCGTCGTCGAGACTACTGATGTCCTTCAGGAAGAAGTAGGCCCCGGTCAGCGACACCCGGACATCATTGAAGCTGCGATGCCAGGTGAGGAAGAGGTCCAGCTCGTCCCCGTAGGTGGTATTGTAACGGTCTCCCGCGAGGTTCGTTGAAGACCAGAGTTCCGCCGTCCAATCGCTCCCGAGGTTGATGTCGAGATAATTGACGGTGGTGGGATTGTGGTCGAAGACCGTGCCGATTTTGCCGATGTACGCCGTGTTGAGTTGGGTCGTAAACGAGCCGCTGAGCAAGGGGGCTTCCTGTGCCTGCGATGACTGGCAGGACAGCACCCCGAGGAGGGCCGGGATGAGATTGACGATGGAGGTTTTCATGGAACTGCCAACTAACCAGCGGCTGGCGACAAAAGCAAATTCCTAGCAGACAAACCCCAAAAAACCGCTGCCAAAAAATGCCCGAAAATGCTTGGCAAAGCGGAACGAACGGCCTTACTAGGGGAACAAGGCCATGAGCGCTTCAATCTCACCGCGAGCGATGATCATCCGGGAGGGTGCGATGAATTTCAAGCGGATCGTGTCGTTTGCAGTCGCGCTAATTGTCGGCATCGGCATCGTGCTGGTTCTATATGCGCATTTCCGGCAGGCTCCACCTTCGCCGTTGCCAATTGTCATCACGCAATTTGCGACGCCACATTCCGGGTTGCTGCACATCGCTGAAGCGAAAGGTTATTTCGCCGCAGAGGGATTGCGCGTGACGGTGAAAACCGTGGAGACTGGCCATCAGGCAATCACCCAGGTGCTGCAACGCGAAGCCGATGTTGGATCCACTGCGGAAACACCGCTCGCCAAAGCACTGGCGGAGGGGAAGCAGCCCAAGATCATCGCCAACATTTTCTCTTCGCGCTGGAGTTCAGGCATCATCGTGCGCAAAGATCATGGGATTCTCCAGCCGACCGACTTGAAGGGTAAGCGAATCGGTTTCATTTTTGGAACCAACGTCCACTACGATCTGGAAACCTTTCTGGCGTTTCACAATATCCCTTTGGATGCTGTCACCATGGTGCCGGGCACCGCAGATCAGCTAGTCACCGCCATCACTGCGGGAGAGCTGGATGCGGCATCGATTTGGGAGCCGTGGATCAGCCAAATCCGTCAGAAATTAGACGGCAACACCGAGACCTATTTCCCTCAAGGGATTTATTCGGAAACGGTCGCCCTGGTGGTGCGTCCCGATTATGTCAGGCTCAATCGCGCGGCGGTTGACAGGCTGTTACGGGCGCTGCTCAAGGCGGAATTATTTGCCGAAACCCACCCGGACGAGGCCATCAACATCATCGCGGCGGCCTCAGGGATGAGTGCCGGCACATTACGTCTCCACAGCGAGGCCTTGGCCTTTGAACTATCGCTCGCGCAAGCACTCTTGCTGTCCACGGAAAACGAGGTTGGTTGGTTTTTCCGGCGCGGCTTGGTCCCTGCCGGGGCGGCCCCCGATGTGTTGCAGGCTTTTGAAATAGAACCGCTACGCGCGATCAAACCCATCAGCGTCACAATTTCGAAATAACCCGCCATGCGCATTCGCCGAACCTTGCAGATATCCACCGCCGTCAGTACTGGCAGCGTTGTGTTATTGGCTGCGGCGGTCACTGCTTTGCAGATCATGGATACACATCATGTTGCGACAACGATGCAGATGCATGCGGCGGCACGCAAGATCTCCCTGATGCGCGGCTTGCCTGCGGAATTGTCGGGCGCTTCGCGTCAACGGGCGGCGCTGCAGTGGCAGATCCAATATGCGGAACTGGTGCCGATCCTCATGACCTTTCCCTCTGTCGATGGGAAAACGCGCTCACTTAAGTCTAGGATTCTCGATGAGAATGCGGCGGTTGGCACCTTGTTTGACAACCTGTCAAACGTGAGTCAAGACGCGTCGGCAATCGAATCCGCAGTCATCATCGCAGCCCAGCTCGATGTCAGAACGACATCCATGGTTTCCGACATACTGGCGATGAATGACATCATGACCGTGCGCTTCTTCAGTCAAAAGCAATGGCTGCGTGTCACGACGGTGGTTTTTTTCACGATCCTCGCGGGTGCAATCGCGGGCTTGCAACATGTTTTGTACCGCAGGGTCATCCGCCCCATCGTCCAGTTGGAAAAATCGAGCGTCGTACTCACTTCCGGCAAACTCGATCAACCCATTGAGATCGTCGGCAACGACGAGATCACTTCACTGGCGCGCAGTTTCGAGGCCATGCGGGTTTCCCTGCGCGACCGGCTGCGCGACCTCGCTGCCGCCAAGACCCTGATCAAGGAAGAAAACGAGAAACTCGCGCAGCGGGTGGAAGAGCGCACCTCCGAACTCAAGGCCGCCAACTTGGAGCTAGACAGCTTCGCCTACGCCGTCGCACATGACTTGCGTGCGCCGTTGCGTGCCATTAGCGGCTTCAGTCGTGCGCTCATGGAAGACCTGGGCGAGCAATTGTCGGGCGATGCCCGCGTTGATCTCGATCACATCAACCTTGCCAGCCTGCGCATGAGCGAACTGATCGACGGCCTGCTGGTCTTGTCGCGCTCCACCCGCGCCGAATTGCGCCACGATACGATCGACCTCTCGGCCATGGCTAACGGAATTTTGACTGAGCTGGCGCATGCCGACCCACAGCGGGAAATCGCCTGCGAAATAGAACCGGGCCTGACGGCCCGCGGCGATGCGCGCATGATCGACACGGTGCTGCGCAACTTGCTCGAGAATGCCTGGAAATACACGTTGCACACGCCACAACCCTCGATTCGCTTCTATGCCGAACCCGGAAACCACTTCTTTTGCGTGGCCGATAATGGCGCGGGCTTCGACATGGCGCATGCGGGTAAGTTGTTTCAGCCTTTCCAGCGTCTCCACCGGCAAGAAGAGTTTCCGGGAACCGGGATCGGTCTAGCCACCGTATCCCGCATCGTGTTACGCCATGGCGGCGTCATCAAGGCCGAAGGCTTACCGGGCAAGGGTGCCACATTTTGCTTCAGTTTGCCGCCTGCCGACACTACCAAGAAAGAACTATCATGAAGATCAATAACCTCCTGCTGGTGGAAGATAATCCGCAAGACGAAATGCTGATCCTGCGCGTTCTGCGCAAGAATAATCTGGCCAACGGGGTCACCGTCGTGCGCGACGGCCAGCAGGCTGTTGACTACCTTTTCCACGAGGGCGAATTCGCCAATCGGGACGGTCCTGAATTGCCTGCCGTCATCTTGCTCGATATCGGATTACCCCGCCTCTCTGGACTGGAAGTGCTGAAGCGTCTGCGTGCCGATACACGCACGCACCTGCTGCCGGTGGTCATACTCACGTCTTCGGATGAAGAACAGGACCGCTTGCAAAGCTACGAGAATGGTAGCAACAGCTTCGTGCGCAAACCGCTCGATTTCGGCGAGTTCTCGGAGACGGTTGCACACCTTGGCGTCTATTGGTTGGCCATCAACGAACCGCCGGTGCAATAGGATGTGAGCGACGGCAGCACCGGCGAGTTTATGGGCAGCTTGATCGGTTGGTGCGTTCGGGGAGCGAACCTGCTGAATGCGTGCTTCCAGAATGGTGGCGAATTGGGTGACGGGCAGGCCGGGGATGTCGGATGAGATTTGCGAAGGTGAGTTCGGAAGAAGTTGAGAGTTTGGAGTTGATGGTTGAGAGTTAGAAGTGGCTTCTCATCATCATCTTCTTTCATTCACGTTTATCTGCGGTTGAAATACTCTTGTTCATTTGGCGGGTTCCAGCGCCCCGGCGGGGACGGCTTCGCGGAACAGCACGGTGGTTAGATCTTCCTCCGCCGGAATGCGGGCGAAGGCGGCTTGGTGGCGGCGGGCGTGTTGTTTCCACAGCGCGAAGTGATTCACATAGGCTTCCTGATAGCGGCGGAGGGTGGCTGGCTCGATGCGGTGCGGGTGGTGCGAGTTTTTCTCGGGATCGATAAATTCATAATTCCCCGACCACGCCGGGCGGGCTTCGGTTTCTAGAAACGGCGAAAATATCACAACGCTGCCGTGGCGTTGGCCGAGGTGGCGGAGGATCGGCTCGGGATCGCCGGCGAACAACAGGTCGGATAGAAATACGCGGATCGCGTTGGCACGCAGCGGCAGGCGCGTGAGATCGGGGGCTTTCGCGGAATCGGTGGCGGGCAGCGCACGGGCGGTTGTTAGCCATTGGTGGGAGCGCAGGGTGGCGGGATCGAGCGCGAGCGTGGCATCGCCGCAGACGGCGTGAAGGGCCAGCGAGGCGCCGGCGGCTTGCGAGCTTTCGGCGATCAGATAGAAAAGCTCGGCGCTGCGGGCGGCCTTGGTTTCATCGAAGAACATTGATTCCGAAGCATCGAGGATCAGGTCCACGACCGGTCTAACTTCCTCACGGAACAACTTCATCGTATAACTGCCGGTGCGGGCGTAAGCCTGCCAATTGATATGCCTTGGATCATCGCCCGGCGAGTAGGCGCGGTGATCTTGGAAATCCATCGACGAGCCGGTGCCACCGCCGGTGAATTCGCCTGCTTGGCCGCGCCAGACACGGGAGCGCAAGGGCAGGCGCAAGCGGCTTGATGCCGCGAGAGCGTTGGAATGACACTGTTGGAGGGCGGTGGGACTCATGGCGCGGGAGTGGAGTGAGCCAAGTCATCCTCGGCTTCCCGGAAAATTCTCCGGTGGCCGCAGAAGGCGATGCCGGCGGTGGAGAGTAACAATATCAGAATGATGGAATCAACGACGATCACTGCCGTCAGGAGTTGGCTTTTGTCAAAACTGCTTTCGTTCGCCATCGCGATAAATATCGGCGGATTCCAGATGAAGAACCAAAGGTAATTTTCGTGATGGTTGATGTTGGCGAAGATGGCAGGGATGATCGCTAGGAGGATCGAAGCTAATAAAAAAACCAGGAAGTTGGTAAAGCGCTTGCTTTCTTGTTTGCTGAAATTCGCCGCTAACAATGCGGGTAGAAGAACTCCGCCGATCAAGGGGAGAGTGAGAATCTTGATTGCCGACATGTCGGACGGACTGATGTCCGGGCTCGCGGCGGCAAGGAACGCGGCGATACTTATCACGAGAAGGAGCACGGTGTAGAATACTCCGGCGGGCCATCCTGGCAGGAGAAACACGCTTGCCACCCGTCCCGGAAGACCGCGGTTTAAGAACGGGGTGCAGATCGGAGGCAGCAGGTTGGAGGGCTCTGTCAGCGCGGTGATCACGGCGGGCGCGAGGATGATTCCGAAGATGAAGGGCAGAATCCGGGCGTCCACCGCCGGGTGAAGTCCGACGGCCACGGCGGCGCAGGTGAGTCCGAGTGCGATCAAGCGCCGGATCGTCGAGTGGTTTTCCGCAGCGGGCGCGATGACGGAGATGCCTTGCGACAGTGCGCACCAACCCAGATATGCAATGAAAGCAATATAGGAAACAATGGTAACTCGGGATGGCCAGTCCGACAAGGTGCAGTAGCTCATGAAGTTATTGAAACCACCGGTAAATAAGAATCTAGGAACGATGTTCATTAGAAAAATGAATCCTAAGATGGGAATGGCGCGGGCGAGTCTGGCATTGGTTCCTGAGAAGCCGACCATGACCGCTGTGAGTGACATGGATGTTAGGAATATCAGTGCGAGAAACACCAGTTCACCCAGCAGGATCATCCCACCGAAGAAGTAGCGCAGGATGAGATAGGGGATGATGGTGATGAGGATCAATGCCGACTGGCTGACGATGGCGATCCATTTTCCGAAGACGATGCGCGAGGCGCTCAGCCGGGTGAGGACCATCATTTCGATGGTGTTGCCGGTGATTTCCGCAGAGAGCGCGGTGATGCCGCGCATGGGCTGGATGAAGAGAACCGCGATGGAGAACATGGTGAAAATCACTCCCGAGGCGAAGGAACCGGCATTGTCCGAGCTGGAAATGGCACTTGCCGATAGCAGGATGAAGCCGAGCAGCAGTTGGAAAACGAGGAACAGCAGCGTGAAACTGCGCGCCCGCATTCCTTGGCGCAGCTCCTTGACCAGCATCGGCGAGAGCTTGTCGGGGAAGTCGGTTAGGTGGGTGAGGGACATGGAAGAGGGTTGAGAGTTTTGGGTTGAGAGTTGAGAGTTGAGAGTTGAGAGTTGAGAGTGAAGAGGTTTGGAGGAAGAATGATGAATGAATGCTTCTTGATCTTTCTCTCTCAACCCAAAACTCTCAACTCCTCTTCCACCGGCAGCGGTGGCGGGGCGACGGCGGGTTTGCCGGCTTCGAGGCGACCGATGATGTCGATGAAGGCGTCTTCGAGGTTGCGTTGCTCGCGGTGGAACTCGGTGATGCGGAGGCCGTCCTTGACCATGCGGGCGAGTACGTCGGCGGCTTTGGTCGGGTCTTCGGTGTCGATGCGGATGCGGCCGCCTTGTTTGCGGGCTTCGAGGAATTCGACGTTCGGCTGGAGCACGCACCAGTCGGAAATGGAATCCGGTTTGCCATCGACCTGCACGTCGTAAAGCACGCCGCCGAGCGTATCCGAGCCGCGGCGGAGGGTTTCGGAATCGCCGTGGTGGACGATGCGGCCGTTGTCAATGAACAGCAGGGAATCGCACATCTCGCCAAGTTCGGATAGAATGTGCGAGGAGATGAATATGGTTTTGCCCTCCTTGGCTAACACCCGGATGAGGTGCTTGAGCTCGACACGCGCCTTGGGATCGAGTCCGGCGGCGGGCTCGTCCATGATCAGCACCTGCGGATCATGAAGCAAAGCGCGGCCGAGGCCGAGGCGTTGGGTCATGCCTTTCGAAAGCTTGTTGGAAAACCGTTCCGCCAGCGGCACGAGGTCGGTGAAGTCCATCACTTCCTGGATGCGTTGGCGGCGTTCCTTGCCTTTGTATCCCAGAGCGCGGGCGTAGAAATCGAGATACTCCAGCACGGTCATGTGTTCGTAGTTGCCGAAATGGTCGGGCATCCAGCCGATCAGTTTGCGGACCTCCGCCGGATGATGGACCACGTTGATCCCGCAAACCTCCGCCGAGCCGAGGGTGGGATAATCCAGCGTGGCGAGAATCCGCATGGTGGTGGTTTTACCGGCTCCGTTAGAGCCGACAAAGCCGCAGACCGAGCCATGCGGAATCTCGAAGGTCACGCCATTGACGGCTTGGAGATTGCCGAAGTAGCGGTAGAGGTTGTGGACTTTGAGGGCGGACATGGGAAATTTGAGATTTGAGATTTGAGATTTGAAATTTCAAGGTGCGACGACCGGACCGGTAATGATGGTGCGGGTTTCCTTCCAGCGGATGCCGGGATTGGTGGCGATGCCGGGGGCGTGGGTGGTGATGGCGATGAAATGGCCGGGGCGGGTGATGGCGGTTTTTAGAAACTGCTTGTTGCGGTTCGCGAACGCGTCGGCTTCCCCGGTTAGAGCAGGAAGGGCCATGGAAAGATCGACCGGCGTCAGCGCGAATCGTTTGCCGGCCGTGATTCCTTCCGCGCGGTGCCATAGGGACGACTCGTCGAGATAGTAGAGGGTGTCGATGGGGAACTCGAATGTGGATAGATAAGTGCCTGGGGTGTCGGTTTTTTCGAGGCGGCCGCGGGTGGAAATGACGGCTGATAGAATGTGGCCATGCTCGGAACGGCTCTGGAACCAATCGCCGGATGCCATGAGTTTGCCGTCGGCGGGCTGGAGGTTGAAGTTGCCTTTTGCGCCTGAGCCATCGGTGAAGCGTGCCCAGCGGCTGGCGGCGATCGGCACGGGTTGGAAGGTGGCAGGGGTGTCGATGGTGAAATCCGAGCCGGTTAGAACGCCAGTGCGGCTGAATTGTTCCTGATGGAGATAGGCCGCGTTCACGCCTCCGTCCGGGCGGACTTCCATCAGCACCCGGCGCATGCCATTGCCGCCGAAGCCGTCCTGGACGATGATCAGGACAATGAGAATCAGGCTGGCACCCAGCGAGATGATCGGGGTGGTGATGAAGAGCTTGTGGCGCTGGCCGGATTTCGCGAAGACGAACAGATTCACCGGGCCGACGAGGATGCCGAAAAGGATCAGGACGATGACGAACAGCGCGTAACGGAAGGTTTGCTCGCCGAACAACCGTTGAAGTGGCCAACCGCGTTCGAAGTCGTTGCGCACCGACACTTGCAGTGGCTTGGTCGGGTTCTTGGTGACGAGCGTCACCACCTCCGGCGCATCCAGTTTCAAATCCGATGGAATGGAGCGGATCTCGATGCTGCCGAAGCCCGGTTCGGCGGGCAATCCCATGGCCGCTGCGGTTGCGGAGCCAGACGAATAGATGACCAACTGGCCACCCAGGCGGACCCAGGAAAGGATCGAATTGCGTCCTCCGGGCGGGATGTCGGACCAGTCGCTATCGGTTAGGATCACGCTGTCGTAGCCGGAAAACGCGAGCCAGTCGTCGGGGAGTTGCTTGGGATCGAACTTGCCCGCGAAGTCGCTGCTGCCGCCGTAGCCGCCGCTGAATTTGGAGCGAAGCTCTGCATCCAGGGCCGAGGCGTTAGGAGTGAACAGCGCCTCGCTCAACAGCACCGCCGGTTGGGACGCGTCGTAGTTGGAACGAGCGTTGTTAGTCGCCATTCCCAAGGTGCCGCTCAAGCGGACGGTCACGTTGGTCCGGTTTCCCGAGCTGGATCCGGGCGGGCTGAGTGGCACCAAGATGTCGCGGGTGACAGCCTTGCCCGAGCCGGCGGTGAGCGAGAAGGATGAGGTGGCTTTGAGGCTGTCGTTGTAGTCGTTGGAACCCTCGAAATCCAAGCGGATCGAGCGGTCGGTCTTCAGGTTGTTAGCGATCTTGACCCGCACCGGGAAATAGCCGCCGGGCGAGGGTTTGCTGAATAGCGCGAGCACCTCGACGTGGGTGTCGGTCGCCGGATCGAAGACCTCGCGGATCATTGTTTCCTGGGCGGAAACGGGGAGGGCTAGGGCGAGGAAAAGGAGGAGGCGGAGCATGGGGAGTGAGTTGAGAGTGATCAGTGATCAGCGAAGAAATGGAGCGGAGGTTGCCAGTGGTGTTTGAAGGGAGTTCTTCATCTTTTCTGCTCACTGCTCACTCGGCACTTCTTTAAGCCGACTTCAGGTTTTTCGGCGTCGCGGTCGCTTGGAAGGGGACTTCCTCCAGCAGCGCGCGGACAATGTCATTGGTCGTTAGGCCTTCGACGCGGGCGTTGTAGTCGAGCACGAGCCGGTGGCGCAGCACGGCGGGCGCGATGGCTTTCACGTCCTCGAAACTGGCATTCGTCCGTTCCTGGATCAGGGCGCGGGCCTTGGCACCGGAGGCCAGCGCGAGCGCGGCCCGCGGGCTGGCCCCGTAACGGATCCCGCGTGCCGCCGCGGATTGGCCGGGGTGGCTGGCATCGACGAGGCGGGCGATGTAGTTCGCGACGACATCTGGCAGATAGATCCGCCGCACCAGCTCTAGCAACTCGCCGAGAGTTTCCGCGCTCATCACCGGATCGACCTGCGGGTCGGTGCCGAGCTCGCGCTGGGAAACGATCCGCTGGAGCGTGGCGATGTCGTTGCGAGTGACTTCGAGTTTGAAGAGAAAGCGGTCGAGCTGCGCCTCGGGCAGCGGATAGGTGCCTTCCAACTCGATCGGGTTCTGGGTGGCGAGCACGAAGAACGGCTTCGGCAGATCGTGGGTTTTTCCTAACACGGTGACCCGTCGCTCCTGCATCGCCTCTAGCAGCGCGGACTGAGTCTTCGGCGAGGCGCGGTTGATTTCGTCGGCCAGCACGATGTTCGTGAACAACGGCCCCGGCTGGAAAACAAACTCGCGGCGGCCGTCGATTTCCTGCAGCACCGGGTTGCCCGTGATGTCTCCGGGCAGCAGGTCGGGCGTGAACTGGACGCGCTTGGTCCCCAGCTTGAGCAGCTTGGACAAGCCTTTCACCAACTCCGTCTTCCCCAGCCCCGGCAAGCCTTCTAGCAAAATATGCCCGCGGGCCAGCACGCCGGTGATCACCAGGTCGATGAGTTCCTCCTGGCCGAACAGGACTTGGTTCAGCCCGCTGGACAGCGAGCGAAGGTGTTTGGCGGCATCGGCGACTTCTGTTTCGGTGGCGTTTTCCATGGATTCCCCGCGAGGCTAATGAATCCGCCGCGCTTGGGAATGACGAAGGTGTGAATTTTTGGTGAAGACGGTGAAAACTAGGCACGTCCGTGTCGCCAAGGCTGACGCCGATATCGAGCCCCCGCCGCAGCCGCATCCCGCTAGGAACCGGGTTTGGAAAAGGGAAGCGCGCGATATTCACCCCCGTCCAGCAGTCCGTTTGGATTCGAGTCGGTATTCCGGAACGTCACGGGCAGCGTTCCGCAATCGACAGGCTCTGAACAGGGACAAAGATGGAAATGCAAATGTGGCAGTCCTCCCGTGTTGCCACTGTTCCCGCTCAATCCGATAGGCTGTCCCACCCCGACGTGATCTCCGATCGCCACCAGTGCTCCGTGCTCGGTAAGATGAGAATAGGCCGCAATCGTGTTGTCCGCGTGACGGATCTTGACCCAGTTGGACTCGCCTTCGCCGGGTTGGCCGTCGCGGAATTTCATTCGGATTTCGGCCACGATTCCTTCTCGTGCCGCCGTGACCGTGGTGCCGATGGGCATCACAAAATCATAGGCATACTGATAGGGCCCGTGATGGCCGCCGCGGGTGCAGTTCGCCTGGCTGACGCGGTGACTGGCTCCCACCGGATAAGGGAGGACGTAGGGAGATGTGCTCCAATCGGGAAAAGGCCCGCAGTTTTGGGGAGCTGGCGAAAGCCACGCGGCGAGCGCCAGCAGCACGACGGCGGTGACCAGACAGCATATTTCCGTGCGCAGTATCATGAAGAAGCTAACAGGCCGACGGTGGCAGGGTTCCCTGAAATCCGCCACATCTTCCTGCTGGAGTTTTTCCGCAGCTCTTCCAGCATGGCCGCATCATGAGCATTTCCCCCACGGACTATGAAAAACTCGGGCAGTTCTACCTCGGCCGTGGCTACGATCCGGAAGCCAAGAAGGTCGAGGACGATCTGATCCTCTACGATTCCAAGGATCTCGTCACCCACGGCGTGGTCCTGGGGATGACCGGTTCGGGGAAAACCGGGCTGTGCCTTGCGCTGCTAGAAGAAGCGGCGATGGACAACATCCCGGCGATCATCATCGATCCCAAGGGCGACATCGCGAATCTGTTACTTCTCTTTCCCGATCTCGATGCGAAAAGTTTCCGGCCGTGGATCAACGAGGACGACGCGGCGAAAAAGGGGATTTCGCCCGATGATTTCGCCGCGCAGACGGCGGAAATGTGGAAAAACGGCCTGGCCGATTGGGGGCAAGCGCCCGAGCGCATCGCCACGCTGCGGGACAAGGTGGACATCAACATTTTCACGCCAGGCAGCAAGGCGGGGATTCCCGTTAGCATTCTGAGCTCACTCGAAGTGCCGCCGTTGGAAATCATGGACGACGCAGAATTGCTAGGCGAGCGGGTGGAGAGCACGGTGTCTTCGCTGCTTTCGCTCGTCGGGGAAAACGTGGATGCGATCCAAAGCCCGGAGGCGGTATTGGTCGCTGGGATTTTCCAAAAAGCTTGGGCGGACGGCCAGAACGTGACGTTGGAAACCTTGATCCGGCACATCCAGAAACCGGCGTTCGACAAAGTCGGCGTGATCGATCTGGAGTCGTTCATGCCCGAGAAATCGCGGCAGGTGCTGGCGTTGAAATTCAACAATCTGCTGGCATCGCCGGGCTTCGCGACCTGGCTGGAAGGGCCGCCGCTGGACATCGCGAAGATGCTGCACACGCCCGCCGGCAAGCCGCGGATTTCCATTTTCTCCATCGCCCATCTCGGCGACACCGAGCGGATGTTTTTTGTCAGCCTGCTGCTCAACCAAATGTTAGGTTGGATGCGTTCGCAGAATGGCACCACCTCGTTGCGGGCCATCCTCTACATGGATGAAATCTACGGCTACCTCCCGCCGACGGCCAACCCGCCGTCCAAGCGGCCGATGATGACGATCCTGAAACAAGGCCGCGCGTTCGGGCTCGGTTGTTTGTTAGCCACGCAAAATCCGGTGGACCTCGACTACAAGGCGTTGTCCAACATCGGCACCTGGTTCCTCGGCCGCCTGCAAACCGAGCGCGACAAGATGCGCGTCCTCGACGGACTCGAAGGTGCCGCCGGCTCGCAGAACGCCAAGTTCGACCGCGCCGACATGGAGCGCCTCATCTCCGGCCTCGGCAACCGGATTTTCCTGATGAACAACGTCCACGAGGACGCGCCGGTGCTGTTCCACGTCCGCTGGGCGATGAGCTACCTAACCGGCCCGCTGACCCGCGGCCAGATCAAGACCCTGATGGACCCGAAGCGCGGCGAATTCGGAAACATCTCCGCCCCGGCCGCCGTGGCCGCGAACCCGATGGGCATGCCCGGGATGAACTCGCCCGCAGCCGCTGCTTCCTCCCGTCCGCTCGTCGGCGCGGGGGTGACGGAACTGTTCGTCCCGCCTGCGGGTTCCGCAGAAGACATCACCTATCAGCCGCACCTGTTGCGGGTCGGCGTGGTGCATTTTTCCTCGGCGAAAGCGGGAGTCGATGGCTCGCGCACCGTGCGTCTGGTCAACCCGGTGACCGCCACCGGCATCGATTGGGAAAAGCAAGTTCCTCCTCCCGTGAAGCTCGATGAAAAAGCCACCGAACCCGCCGCCGGCGCGGGTTTCGCCGAGCTGCCCGGATTCGCGATGAATGCGGCGAACTACAAGCAGGTGGAAAAGGATTTCGCTGAGTGGCTCTATCGGAACGAGCGTGCCGACGTGTTCTCCTGCTCGGTGCTCAAGGAGTGGTCGAAACTCGATGAGAGCGAGGCGGATTTTCGGGCGCGTTTGGTTCACGAGGCGCGCGAGGCCCGCGATGCCGCCATCGACAAACTCCGCGATGCTGCGGCGAAAAAAATCACCGCGCTCGAGACCCGCCTGCAGACGGCGGAAGGCCAGCTCGCCCGGCAGAAGGCCGAGTCGAGTTCGGCGGCGATGCAAGCCGGCGTCTCGGTAATCGGCGGCATTCTCGGTGCGTTCTTCGGTCGCAAGGCGGGGCTTGGTTCGATCACCCGCGGCACATCGGCCATCGGCAAGGCGACCGGCGCTTACAAGCAACATCAGGACGTGACCAATGCCGACGCCAAAGTCTCCGGCGTGGCTGCGGAAATCGAAACGGCCCAGGCCGAACTCGGGGCTGGCATCGCGAAAATCACCGAATCCTTCGAGGCCGCGTCGCTGCCGCTAGAAACGGAATCGATCAAGCCCGCCAAGGCCGATGTGAAGGTCCAATCCGTCGCGCTGCTTTGGCTGCCTTGTGACGCCTGCGGTGAAAAAACCTGGTGATGGAAGATTGATTCCCCGTGAAACATGGTTTGGCAGCCCCGCCGCACATGCCTTTGAAGTTAGCTTTCTGGAGGACCGCAGCCTGTCTTATCCGTCATTCGTCGCGGGCCGGGATATTGCGCCGCTTTGTTGTTGAACTCTTCTTCGGGAGAACCAATTCTCCGGCGCGATGCAATCCTCAGGCGACCTGACCACCCAACCCCTCCCGAGTCCGGCAGCCGTCCCGCCACGGGAAACCGGGACCGACAAGTTCTTCAGCGCACCGATCGAGAACATGCCCGACTTCAAATTCGGCGAGAAGGTGGTCGCGGTCTTCGACGACATGGTGGACCGCTCGGTTCCATTCTACGGCGAGATGCAGCGGATGATCGCGGAAATCGCCGGCGACTACGCCGCGTCCGGCACCAATGTTTACGATCTCGGCTGCTCCACCGGCACCACCATGATTTGCATCGATCCGCAGGTGCCCGCCGACGTGCATTTCATCGGCATCGACAACTCTCCGGAAATGCTCGAACGCTGCCGCGTCAAGCTCGACGAGAAGGGCATCACCCGCGATATAGAACTCCGCCTGGGCGACCTCGACCAAGGGATCCAAATTGAAAACGCCTCGTTGGTCCTGCTGGTCCTCACGCTCCAGTTTGTCCGCCCGCTTTATCGCGACAAGCTGGTCAAGAACATCCTGGATGGCATGAACGAGAACGGTGCCTTGATCCTGGTGGAAAAAGTCATCGGCGAGGACTCGCTTTTCAACCGTCAGTTCATCAAGTATTACTACGACATGAAGCGCCGGCATGGATATAGCGAGCTGGAAATCTCCCAGAAGCGCGAGGCACTCGAGAACGTCCTCATCCCCTACAAACTGCTGGAGAACCGCGAGATGCTGCTGCGCACCGGTTTCCGCTACTGTGACACTTTTTTCAAATGGTATAACTTCACCGGAATGATCGCAGTCAAATGAATATTCGCATCGGCAACTTCCTCTATCACTACCGCAACATCCTGTTTCCTGCGGTTTATCTTCTGCTGTTCCTCAAGGGGTCCAAGGGTCCGTTCCTGCTGCCAGACTATCATGTTGCGGCGGTCGTGGGAATCTTGGTCGCTCTATCAGGACAATTGGTCCGCGCGATCACCATCGGCCTCGAGTATATCAAGCGCGGCGGCAAGAACCGTATGCCCTATGCCGACGATCTCGTCCAGGGCGGGATCTTCGCCCACTGCCGGAATCCACTGTATGTGGGGAATTTTACCATCCTGCTAGGCACCGGCATTGCGTCGAACTCGTTTTGGTTCATGGCCGTCGGCATTCCGTTTTTCCTGATCGCCTACCGCTTCATCATCGCCGCCGAGGAAAACTTCCTGCGCGGGAAATTCGGCCCGGCGTTCGATGAGTATTGCAGCCGAGTCAACCGGGTCATGCCGAACCTCAAGGGCATCGGCGAGACAGTTAGAGGTATGTCATTCAATTGGAAGCGGCTGGTCAGCGCGGAGTACAACAGCGCCTTCGCCTGGTCGTTCGCGATCTGCGCCTCGGTCTTCCAAAACGTCTGGCTGGCCGGGAAATACTCCCCGGCCAATCCGCTGGTGATTGCCCTCTGGGTGGCCACGGGACTACTAATGACCGGCTACGTCATCGCCCGGGTTCTCAAGAAGACCGGCAAGCTCCGCCTGGCCCCGCCGCCGCAACGTCAGGGCGCGTGAGGCCGGTAAAGCTCCATGGGGGGGGCGCACTTAACTTGACGCGCACCCGTCTAACGCTTCGAAGGCGCATCGATGATGCCTTCCGCAGTCTCCTGCTTGAGGCGGAGCTGGCCGCAGGCGGCGTCGATGTCGTGGCCTTTTTCGAGGCGGAGGTTGGCGGTGACGCCGGCGTTTTTCAAGACCTCCTGGAACGCGCGGCAGTGGTTGTTAGGCGGGCGTTTCCATTCCAGTCCCTCGACGGTGTTGTAGGGAATGAGGTTCACCTTCGCGCCTAACCGCCGCGCGTGGCGGGCGAGGATGGCGGCTTGGGCGAGCGAATCGTTGACGTCCTGGATGAGGATGTATTCGAGCGTGAGTTTCTGGGTTTTCTTCGCGTTCCAATAATCCAGCGCTTCGAACAATTCGGCGACCGGCCACTTTTTGTTGATCGGCATGATCTGCTCGCGGACGTCGTCGGTGGCACCGTGCAGGGAAATCGCGAGGCGGATCTGCTGCGGGTGCTCGGCGAGTTGTTTGATCTGGGGGACCAGGCCGGAGGTGGAAATCGTGAGGTGGCGCGCGCCGAGATGCAGCGTCTTCTCGCCGGTGATGAGCGAGATCGCGGCTAACAAATTGTCGAGGTTTGCCATCGGCTCGCCCATCCCCATGAAGACGAGCGAATCGACGCGCTCACCTGATAGTTGCTCGGCGGCGAGAACTTGTCCGGCGATTTCCGACGCATCGAGATTGCGGGTGAATCCGGCGAGGCCGGATGCGCAAAATTTGCAGCCGTAAGCACAACCGACCTGCGAGGAAACACACAGCGTCCGGCGGTCGGATTTCTCGCCGTAAAGCGCCGGGTTTGCCGGGATCAGCACGCTCTCGACGTAGCGGTGATCGTGCAGGCGGAACAGGAACTTGCGGGTGGTGTCGGCGGAGCCGTGGGTGGTCGTGTGTTCGAGCGCGGTGAGCCGGAATGAATCCGTTAGCTTCGCGCGGAGGGCAGCGGGGAGATTAGTCATCGCGTCGTAGGACGTGACCTTCTTTTTCCAAACCCACTCAAGGATTTGTGCGGCACGGAATGATGGCTCACCCGCCGTCTTGAGCCAGGCGGCGAGGGATTCTGGGGATTGGCCGGTGAGTGCGGGGATCATGGGAAAAGAATAAAGATTGTTTTTAACCGCAGATGAACGCGGATAGACGCAGATGGAAGTAGGAAATCTGAGAAGAGATGGTCAGCCGGGCGGAAGCTGGAGGCCCAGCGAGATGCGGATGGCTTCGACAACGACTTCATTGAATTCGCGCCCTTCCGCTGCGGCTTTGGCGTGGATCGCGATGACGAGATCTTCGGGTAAATCCACGGTGATTTTCATGATGAATTTTTGGCAGTCATGACGCGCAATGTGCCGCCTGTCAAACGAAGGCTCCGCGACCCAGGACGTTTTCAAGTCCGCTACAGAGCGTAGTCCCTACTGCTGGAGTGGCGATTATGCCTACTTTGAGGCGGATACCCGCGCTACCCCAGCGCCGACCTCAGGTCCGCGGCAGCACTGCGGGCGCTGACGGGGGATCGGGGACGAAGTTGAAGTCGTCGTCCATATGATTACTCCGAAACCTTCAGCCGTAGCCCGGCGCGTGAGGATGCGGACATGAGATTGAGGTCTTCCACGGTCACGGATTCGGTTCCATTGCCGAGGTCGAGCGGGGCGAGTTCTAGGAAAACACTGTTGCCGGACTGCCAGGTCGCCGTGGCCAATGTGACCGAGCGCTGTGCGGTGTAGATGATGCCACTGTTTTTAGGCCGCTGATAAGTGAGGGTGAGGTGTTTGGATAGAGGGTCTCGGTGGCGTTGAGTTCGGCTTGGAGCTGGGCTTGGGTGGGTTGGTTCGGGACGAGGCGTTCGAGTTCGGGGACGATTTGTTCTTCGAGGGCGCGGATGAGGCCGGGATCGACGGCTTGGTTGATTTTGAAAAATGGGAGGCCGTCGAGGCCGTTGACCCAATAGTCGGTGGTGGCGCGGAGGCAGAGGCGCTCGCGGGCGATGTAGTGGCGGGGGAGTTTGGTTTGGCTGCCGTGATAGACGCGGGCGTGGCCGCACTTGAACTCGCCCGAGGTCAGGTGTTCTGAATTTACGGTAAAGATTGGAGGCCGCCGCGATCACCAGCAGTCTTGTCTTGAGTAGGATACGCAGCTGACTTGCTGACTGATTCGATCGTAAACCGCCTGGATGCGGGCGTTGCAGACGGTGGAATGGCCATTGGAGACTCCAGAGAACTCAGGGAAAAGCGCGGCAGGAAGCTTGATGACGGTGCTGTCCTGCACGAGCACTCTTTGGTAACAGCGGAAGTTCAGGGCGGCGAATTTCCCCGCCTTGATGTCCTGATTGACCTTGAGGGAAATCACATGGCCGAGAAGCGTTTTGAGAAAATCCTCGAAGGATTCGTTGAGCCGGAGGGCGATGGCTTGGCGCGAGGGATCTGAGCCGTCGTTGGTTTCGATCCTTGCGGCGAGATCATTGTAGCTTGGGGATCCGAGAAGGCTTTCCTCAACGAGGGAAGCAGGAACCTTGTGTACCTAGCATTCCGCCGCTGATCGTGCATCCTCGCCGGGATGTCCAAATCCCACCTCACGCCACCCCGGTGGCTTGTTTGTTCTGACGTCCGCCTCAAAGCCACCAAGGAAATAAAGGGAAGGCGCATTCCTGCCCGCCATGCCAAGGAGAAGTGTTGTGGCGGCGATGCCGATGGCCAGCTGGTGGGCGTGCAGGACGCATTGCGCACGGAGAAGGGAGCTTACACGCTGCTGGGAGCGCAAACGAAGGCCGTTTCCGGCTGCCTGGATGTGCGTTCTTCCCACACTGGACAAACCGGGCGGCCTCTGGCAACCATCCGCGCCCATGTCCGAGTTAGCGAAAGCCTATGAACCCCAAGCGGTCGAAGCCAAGTGGTACGCCGCTTGGATCGACGGAAAATGTTTCGAAGCCGATCCTTCGTCCGCGAAGGACGGGTATTCGATTGTCATTCCGCCGCCGAATGTCACCGGGATTTTGCACCTCGGCCACGTCCTGAACAACGCGCTGCAGGACATCCTCGCCCGCCGCGCGCGGCAAAAGGGCAAGGAAGTGTTGTGGCTTCCCGGCACCGACCACGCGGGCATCGCCACGCAGGCGCGGGTCGAGCGCGAGGTGCGCGAGACGGAAGGCGTGAGCCGCCGCGATCTCGGACGCGAGGAGTTCCTCAAGCGCGTTTGGGATTTCAAGAACAAGCACGGCGACATCATCATCAACCAGCTCAAGCGCCTTGGTTGTTCGTGCGATTGGAGCCGCGAGCGGTTCACGATGGACGCGCCGTACACTGAGTGGGTGAGTCATGTGTTCGTCGAGCTATTCAAAAAGGGCCTGATCTATCGGGGCAAGCGGATGGTCAATTGGTGCCCGGTTTCGCTCACCGCTCTATCCGACGAAGAGGTGATCATGACGCCGCAGCGCTCGAAGTTGTATTTCATGAAATACGAACTTGCCGATGCGCCGGGTGAGTATTTGGAAATCTCCACCACCCGTCCGGAAACCCTGATGGGCGACGTGGCGGTGGCGGTGAATCCGAAAGATCCGCGCTTCACGAAATACATCGGGCGCAAGGTGTTCCGGCCGTTTCCACATACGGAGATCCCGATCATCGCGGACGATCATGTGGACATCGAGTTCGGCACCGGCGCGTTGAAAATCACTCCGGCGCACGACAAGGCGGACTTTGAAATCGGCGTGAGACATAACTTGGAAATCATCGACGTACTCACGCCGGATGCGCACATCAATTGCCCGGATTGCCCCGAACTCCACGGCCTCGATCGCTTCGTCGCACGCCGGAAAGCGGCGGCGATGTTAGAAGAAATGGGGCTGTTGCTCAAGATCGAGGAATACGAGAACAACGTCGGTTACTCCGAGCGCGGGCATGTGCCGATCGAGCCGCGGATTTCGATGCAGTGGTTTTTGAAGTATCCCTGCGTCCAGCAAGCCGCTGATGCGGTGGCGAACGGCGACATCACGTTCCGCCCCGAGCGGTGGGCGAAGACTTACGCGCATTGGATGGAGAATCTCCAGGACTGGTGCATCAGCCGCCAGCTTTGGTGGGGGCATCAGATTCCCGTTTGGTATCGCAAGGACAAGATTGAAAGCCTCAAGAACGCCGAGTCGTTAGGCATGAGTGATTTCGACGCGGGTGATATTCATGTCGGCCTCGAAGCACCCGCCGATGTGGAGAACTGGACCCGCGACGAGGACGTGATGGACACCTGGTTTTCCTCGTGGCTGTGGCCGTTCGCAACGATGGCGAATGTCGGCGAGAAAACCGACACGCTGAAGAAATTCTATCTGACCGACGATCTGGTCACCGGTCCCGACATCATCTTCTTCTGGGTCGCCCGGATGATCATGGCGGGCTATGAGTTCACCGGCGAGCTGCCGTTCAAGAACGTCTATTTCACCTCGATCATCCGCGACCTCAAGGGCCGCAAGATGTCGAAGTCGTTAGGCAACTCGCCCGATCCCGTCGAGCTGATGGAGAAATACGGCGCGGACGGTTTGCGCTTTGGACTGATGCGGATCGCGCCGGTCGGCAGCGATCTGCGTTTCGACGAAGTCTCGATCGAGGAAGGCCGGAACTTCGCGAACAAACTCTACAATGCCTGCCGCCTCCGGCAGATGGGCGGCGAGCCGTTCCAACCGTTCACCGGCTTCGACGGCCTGCGTCCCTATCACCTCAACGCGATGGCGAAGCTCGATGAACTCGCGGTCGATCTCGAGCGGCTTTATGCGGATTACCGCTTCGGCGAGATCGGCCACCGCTTGTATGAATTCCTCTGGAACGACTTCTGCGACAAGTTCCTCGAAGCCGTGAAGCTCGACCTCCGCGACACCGCGCCGCCGGCGGCGAAGGCCGCGTCGCTGGGCGTGTTCGATGCGATCATGGGCCGCTATTTGCAACTGCTCAGCCCTTACATGCCGCATGTGACGGAGGAACTATCCGAACGGATGAGTTATGTTTCCGCCGGCGAGTTCCTGATGCAGAAAGTGCTGCCGACCGAGCCGCTGTTAGCATCTCTGACTGCGCAAGAGATCGCCGCCGCGCAAGCCGTGGCTGCCGAAGTTTACGAATCTGCCGGCCGCATGCGCAACCTCAAGGCGGAATACAAGATGGGTTCGCGCAAGGACATCAAGTTCGTGATCAAGGTCGCGCCCGAGTGGCTGGCGGGTGAAGTGAAGGTGCTCGCGCTGCTCGTCGGGGCAGGGGAGATCACGCTGGATTCCACTTACGAAGCGCCGAAGGGAACTCCGGCGGCGGTCACGGGAGTGGGCGAGGTTTACATGCCTCTGGAAGGCCTGATCGACGTGGAAGCCGAGCGCATCCGCCTGACCAAGGAGATTTCAAACATCGAAATCGAAGTGAAAAAGTGCGAGGGCAAGCTGGGCAACGCCAGTTTCGTGGACCGTGCGCCGCCGGAAGTCGTGGTCCAGGAAAAGGCCCGGCTTGAGGATTGGAGGGCGAAATTGGTGCAGCTCGGCGAGATGCTCGCCGCGCTGGCATAAAACCAGAGACGGGAGGAGACCTGCCTTCCCCTTAAGTGTCTGGCATGACCGCTTGCCAACGAGGGTTCCTACACTAGAATGGCCGGGCGATTGATAGCCATGACGAATCTCAGAAGTATCCCCGGCATTGGCAAGGCCACCCTCGAACTGCTCGAAGCCGCCGGTTTTCCCGATGCTGAATCGCTTGCCCGGGCCGGGGTGGACGAGCTTGCCATGGAACTGGAACGCGCGAACCGGATTCTCCAAATCGCCAAGCGCACGCCGGCCCGTGGTAACGTCGTGAAATGGATCGCCACCGCCCGCGATCTCACCGGCATCGTGGACAACGCCGCGATGGCGGTGACGATGCCGGTCAACCACGAGATTTCCCCGCAAGTGGTCGCGATGCTGGCCAATGCGCCCTTCGCGATTCCGCTGCCGGCCAAGTTTCTGATGGAGCAGCAATTGGCGGTCGGAGACATTCCGGCGGCGATCTTGCTCAACCGCTATTCAGGCGATCTCGAAGTGAAGGTGGATGACCGCGTGCCCGCGCTGAAGCCTGGACGTCCGGTCGTGGCTTCCAACAACGTGAGGATCGCGGAAACCAGCGGGACGCGCATCGAGATCGACAATTCCCGGATCAAGTCCACCGAAGCACTCGCAGGCGCTGCCGTGCGGCCGAACACCGCGACGGTGAACAACCATGAGCGCATCGCCCTGATCCGCGGACCGCGGGTCGAAACCAACAAGGGCCGCGATCCGCAGTCCCGCCGATACATCCGCGGGGTGCTGCACAGCCATCCGCTCCCGATGAGCGTGGGTGCGCTGCTGACGCTGGTTCTCGGGTTGATGCTGCCCATCGGAATTGTTTCAGCCGGACTGCTGCTGCTATCCAGCGAGGTGCCCGTGCATTTCGGCTGGGTTCCGAAATGGTTGCTGGTGTTTCCGGTGAGCTTGCCGTTGTTAGGCTTGGCGTGGCTGATCTGGGGCATGCACGGGTGTTGCCGGATCTGCGGACAGAAGTTGTTTGTGCCGAGGATGTGTTTGAAAAACAGCAAGGCGCATCACATTTTCGGGCTCGGGCATATCATCCCGTTGTGTTTGCATATCCTGTTGTTCAGATGGTTCCGCTGCACCTATTGTGCAACGCCGGTGCGGTTGAAGAAGTGACCCCGAGATTTTCCCGATGCGACGATTTCTTCCATGGTGCTTGTGTTTGGCTGTCGCGCTGGGGTCGTGCGCCAAAACCGGCAAGGTCGTGCAAGGGGAGCAACCCAATCCCACGGGTCTAACAGGAGCCCCGCTCATCCGCTCGAAGAATTCGGACGCCGGCGTCGCCGTCACGCCCGGCGGCAACCTGCCCGGCAAGCCGCTGCCCTCGGGCATCACGCCGGAGGCGGACATCCTTTACACCGATCCCGACCACCCCGAGGCCGGTATTCCCGAGCTGGCGACCTTGCTGGCCGCTCCCAAGCGCGGGCCGTGGGAAGAAAGCGTGACCATCGCCAAGCAGCGTTCCGCCCGCGAAGGTAAGCCGCTGCTGATCTGGTTCACCGATTCGCAAAGCAGTCCGATGTGCAAGGCCCTGAGCCAGGATTTGTTTTCCACCAGCGAGTTCGGCAATTGGGCCACCGACAAACTGGTCCGCCTGCGGGTCGATGCCAACGTGGTGGCGGATGACCCCGGCCTGACGCTGGACGAAAAGAACGAACGTCTCGTCGTTCTCAAGCACTACGCCGCCGATCTCAAGAAGCGCTACAAGGTGATGGGCTACCCGTCGCTGATCATGCTCAGTCCGAGTGGCGAGGTCGTCGGCCGCTACCGCGGTTACAAGCGCGGGGATGCGGAATTCCTGTGGGGCCAATTGAAGCATGCCGAAGCGGTTTCCACGGAAGCCTACAAAGGCTGGCGCACGGGCCTCGAGAACAAGGGCTACCGGGAATGGCAGGACCGCAAGGAGCGCAAGGTTTTCGCCCGGCTCACTTCATACTCGAATGGCACGCTCACCCTCATCGAGCCGGACGGCACCCGCTCGCGCACCCAGGAAGCGACTTTGTCGGACAAGGACCGGGCGTGGATCGCCGAGCAGAAAAAGCTCAGGAGGCTCCAGTGAAATGTAGTGGCGCGCTGTGAGCTTCGATGCCAACGGGAAGTGCCAAGGCACCCGGGCAATCCCGGCGACAACACGTCCCGGCGGACGATTTCCTGCGGCGCAGGAGAAACATCGGGCCGATCAGCCCGAGCACCGCGGCGACGGTGTTCACGGCGTTGGGGAAGGCACCGGTGTATTCTCATCGGCCAAAGGCAAAGCGTCCAGACTCGCGCGGTAGGCCTTCTCGTCAAACGGTTTGCGGGTTCTGAGGAGGTTGTCCATCTCCTCGCCGAGGCAGAGTGCGATCTGGGTCTTCGCCTCGGTTTCCTCGAACCCGAGCTTGAGCAAGCGGGCGAGGGTCTTCGCGACATACGGCGTCTGCGGCGAGGTGAGTTGTTGTCCGACGGCAGCGAGCAGGTCGGGGAGAAGGTCGTCGTTCATGGTCAGGACCATGGGAAGACTTGCGGCGGAACTCAATGACCAAAGATTCGTCCGATTTACGGTGCCTAAGGCCGATATCGTTGCCGCGCTCCATGGCGTGCCCTGCCTAACGACGTGCCATTCGATTAAGTCCATTTCTGTCCGCCCTGACCAAGTGTGGAGGGCGAGACGAGTAGCTTTGCACCGGGCTTGCACTTCCCAAGTTTCCGCACTTCTCCGATCGTCTTATGCCATTTCTGGTCCTGCTTCGGATGAATGAAAGCCCGGATGAGTCCGGCGCTCCGTTGGGAAGCTCAGCGGATCTCCACTTCATTGCCGACGCGGGTGAGCAGGCTGATTTCCTCCATGTCGTCCGACCGCAGGACGATGCCGTGGGCGGCGGGGTCAGGGGTTTCGCCGCCGCTGCGGATTTGGAGGGAGGGTTTCGCGATCTGGATGACTTTTTCCGAGGCACGGTAGTCCTTGGATTGGGGCGCGACTTGTTTCCCGTCGAGTTCGGCCGATTTCGAGCTGATCTTGGTCTTTCCCGGTGGCAATTTGCCCGGGACGCCGAGGTGGATGATGGGATACTCGCGGATGAACCGGCCGCCGTCCCAGACCGAGATCACCTTGCGTTGCGGCTCGATGAGCAGCCGGAAATCCAGGGGCATCACGATGAGTTCCTCGCCGGGCTGGATGTTTTTGAGTTCCATCATGCCGTTGAGGTGCATGATCATGTCGAGCGTGGTCTTGTATTCGGCGGCGATGCTGAGGAAGGAATTCCCGCGTTTGACGACGTGGGTTTTCTTGCCCTCCATGTGCGAGCTGGAAAGGATTTCATCGAGGTTCATCTCGCCGACGATCCGGCGGGCGACGGGCGCGGAAGGGGAGGTGGGGAAGACGTTGACGATGGTGGTCAGCTTTTCGCGGGCATCGTCGAGTTTGCCGAGGGCCAGTAGTTCGTGGGCTCGTTGGAATGCTTTTTCGCCGGGATCGACGTCGGGCAATTCGGCGGAATCGAGCATCTTGGCGAAGTCGGCATCGGGCTGTTTGCCGGCGACTTCTGCGGGATTGGGGATGATTTTTTCGAAGACTCCACCGAGTGGCGAGACGAGGACATGCCAAGCCAGCATGCCGGTGAATCCCATCACGGCCAGCACGCCCATCGCGGCTAGCAGCTTGAAAACCGTCCAAAGGCTCATGGGCGAAATCCGGGGGGCTTAAATGAGGCCGCGGCGCTTGAAGTCGAAGGCATTGATTTCATGGGAGCGCAGGATCATTTCGAAGGAAAACTTGAGGATGGAAATTTCCCACGCGTCATCCACGCCTTCGATGATTGCACGAGCGGGATTGCCGGTGCGGCGGATGTCTTCCAACACCCGTTCCCGGACGGCATCCATGCTGTCGTGGATGATTTCCTCGTGGACTTGGCCCCGCTTGATTTGGAAGCCATACTGCAGGAACGCGAGGTCCTTGCCCTCGGCTTGCAATTTCTCCACGAGCTTGTCGAAACGGGCTCTCGCCGACGGATCGAAGCCATCCAACTCCACCTCCCGATAGGCCGATGGCCGGAGGATGCGGGGACGCATCGCTTCGACTTCGCCGATGCGGATTCTAACTTCGCCGGTGCGGTCCATCAGCTCGCTGATGAGCAAAAACTCGAAGCGCGTCTCGCCAAAGGTATCGATGCGACGGTCCGGCTCGCGGAGAACCTTGGTCGTTTCGAGCGCGTAATGGATGTCGTCTTGCGAGTGCATGGGCAGGGGAGAATCACTCGGATCGGGCGCATTGCAAAGAAAAGGGCGGACACCTTTCGAGGAGTCCGCCCTTTCGCAAAGCGTTCGCCTACCGGAATCAGGCTTGTTGGCTGGTGATGTAGGTCACCACGTCGCCGACAGCCTGGAGCTTTTCCGCTTCTTCGTCCGGCACTTCGATGTCGAATTCTTCCTCAAAAGCCATGACCAATTCGACGGTGTCGAGCGAGTCGGCGCCGAGATCTTCGACGAATTTGGCTTCGGTGGTGACTTGATCAGCGTTGACGCCAAGTTGGTCCACGATGATGTCCTTTACACGGGCTTCGATACTTTTATCTGACATGAGTTGCTGTTGTTGAGGTTGGCGTTGGACGTGGTTATCGCTTGCTGACCCGACTTGGCAACCTCGAAAACGAATCGGGTAGCGAAAAGCACGGGTGAGCGGAAAATCAATCAGGCTGGCTTGGATTCCTCATCCTTGGGCCCGGCTTCGGTGATGGTGGTGTATTCGATGATTTCACCGGAAAAGCGGCCACGGATTTGCCGGATCAGGCGTTCGGCCGGCGCGCCGGTTTCCTGCTTGAAACCGCCGTAAGTCAGGCCGTCGATGCGGATTCTTCCTTTCCCGGCCGCGCCGTCGTAGTCGATGAAGGCCAGCCCTTTGGTCTCCCATTTGCGGAGGTCGAGCGACTTGAGATCCGCATAGGGAATCCGCTTGCCCTGCTGGGTGGTGACGGCTTCGGCATCCGCAGAAATCGAGCGCTTAAGCGTCCGAATGAGGAAAAATGCGGCGATCAGCGCGAGCACCGAACAAATCCCGAAGACGACCCACTGTTCCTTGATTTTCTGGGCATCGTAAGGCTCCTCGACGGAGGCATTGAGGCCGCGCTCCTTGGAGTATTCCCGCCACAGGATGTTCCATTGCAGCGGCTTCATCCGGTCATAGTCGTGGAGGATCGTCGGCCACGGCACCGGCAGTTTGATCGACGCCGGCAAGACCTCCCGGTCATCGGGAAAGGCGACCGATTGTTTCGCCGCATGGCTCCTCCACTCGCCAGCAGTTAGCGTGTCGTTGGCGTTCATTTTCGTGAAATCGTCGTTCGCAATCTGGAACGTCTTGCGGAGGTAGTAGCTCTCGTTCTTTTTCCGGTAGCCGGTGGAGCCGTCGATGTAGAACAGCACCGCGAACACCCCGAACATCGTCACCATCACGGCCGCGCGAAGGAGGAACCAAGGCGTCGGCTTGCAGATAATTGTGTCGGATGGAGTCATCGGGATGAACGACAAACAATCCGGCGGACGGACGATTGGCAAGCCGCAAGCCAATCCCCTTCGCGGAATTCCTTTGATTATGGCTTGTCCTTGATCGGTCACTTGGATACGGAAGCTGCCGTCATGCCAATCGCTACCCCCGCGCAATATCGCGCCATGTTGGACGCCGCCCAAAAGGGTGGTTACGCCTACCCCGCCATCAACGTCACCTCGCTGCCCACCATCAACGGTGCGCTGCGTGCCTTTTCCGAAGCGAAATCCGACGGGATCATCCAGGTTTCCACTGGCGGCGGCGAATTTGCCTCCGGTACTGCGGTGAAAGACGCCGCGTTCGGTGCCATCGTGCTTGCCGAAGCTTGCCACCTCCTTGCGGAAAAACACAACGTCCTCATCGCCCTCCACACCGACCACTGCCACCCGGCTAAAGTCGAAAGCTTCCTCAAGCCGCTGCTAGAAGCATCCCGCAAGCGCATCGCCGCAGGCAAGGGTCCGTTGTTCCAATCCCACATGTTCGACGGCTCCGTCGTTGACCTGAAGGAAAACCTCGAAATTTCCAAGAAGCTCCTCAAGGAGTGCGCCGAGCTCGGCATCATCCTCGAAGTGGAAGCCGGCTGCGTCGGTGGTGAGGAAGACGGCCACGACACTTCCGGCCTGCCGATCGAAAAACTCTACACCACGCCCGAAGACATGGTGGAAGTGTATGAGGCGCTCCAGCCGATCGGCAAATTCATCTTCGCCGCCACCTTCGGCAACGTCCACGGCGCTTACAAGCCAGGCTCGGTGAAACTCCTTCCCACCATTCTCCGTGACGGCCAGAAAGCCGTCACCGACAAGCACGGCCCCGCCGCCGAAATGGACCTCGTCTTCCACGGTGGCTCAGGCTCGGCCCTCGCCGAAATCCGCGAAACCCTCGACTACGGCGTCGTCAAAATGAACATCGACACCGACACCCAATACGCCTTCACCCGCCCGATCGTGACCCACATCTGCCAGAACATCGAAGGCGTGCTCAAAATCGACGGCGAAGTCGGCGACAAGAAGCACTACGACCCGCGTTCCTACCTCAAAAAAGGTGAACTCGGTCTTTGCGAACGCATGAAAACCGCCTGCGACGACCTCCGCTCGACGGGCCGGACGATTTTTGAAATCATTTGAGGAAACGTAAAAATCGTTCTCACTCCCAAAGGCGGCTCCCTCACCGGAACCGCCTTTTTCAATGTAGCGGAGATCACCTGTCTCCGCGAATTTCGCGCCACCGAAGCAAGCCATTCGCGGCGACCGGCATCACTCTCTCCCAGATCATTGCGGACTTCTGGCATGGGACCTTCCGATCAAACCATTGACGTGTAAAATTCCAATTTTGACTGGAAGAACCGGGTCTCCTGGCTCGTAATCCGGTTCATCCATGGTTGAACACCACCTTCCCACCATCCCTTGCAAAAAGCCTTGGGCGCTGACGTTTTTCGGGCTTCTCGCCGCCGCCGGTCTCATTGCCATGCCCTTCATCGCCGGTGCGCCCGACGGCGACAAAATGCCCGACATCGTCCGCTTCATCGGCCATTTCCACCCGCTGCTGCTGCACCTGCCGATCGGCGTTTTCATTCTGATCGTGCTTCAGGAGCTGGGGGCGATCTTCGGCAAGCGGCATCATGAGAAAGTGGCGAACAAGGCGATGTTCCCGCTGTTTTTCGGGGTGGTCAGCGCGGTCGTGGCGGTCATCGCGGGCTTCCTGCTCGTCCAAGGCGACGATGGATATGCCGGCAACGCGCTCGTCGAGCGCCACATGTGGGGCGGACTCATTTTTGCGGTAGCGGCGGTGATCACGTTCATTATGAAAGCCTGGACGGTCGCGCGGTCGGGCAACCCGGCATTCTATCGCATGCTGCTATTCACCAGCGTGGCGGTCATGGGATTTGCCAGCCATGACGGCGGTTCAATCACCCGCGGGGAGAATTATTTGACGGAGTATGCCCCGAATCCGGTTCGCAGTTTGCTGGGCTTGGAGAAAAAGGCCGGGAAACGGCAACCCCCGACGCCAGTTCCTGAAAAGCGGCTTGCCGCGCAATTCGTCTATGCCGACATCGTTAAACCGATCCTCGAACGCCGCTGCATGCAGTGCCACAAGGAGAGCAAGTCCAAGGGTAAGTTCCGGATGGACACCTATGAAATGCTCGTCAAGGGCGGCAAGGGAGGCTCCGGCATCGAGCCCGGGAAATCCGCCGAAAGCAACATTCTCATCCGCATGGGGCTGCCCAAGGATGATGACGAACACATGCCGCCGGAAGGCAAGCCCGCCATCGAGGATTCGGAAATCGCCATCATCAAATGGTGGATCGACAACGGGGCCGATCCGAAGAAACCGATCAAGGAATACGAAGTCCCGGCGGCGATCAAGGAGGCGATTGCCAAGCTTGCTCCTGCCGAAGCTGCCGGTTCTGCGGAACCGCCCGCAGGTTCCGCTCCTGTTCCTGCTCCCGCTCCCGCCGCGACCGGTCCGGACGAGGCACTCAAAGCGTCGGTGGCAGGGATTTCCAAGGACTATCCCGGCGCACTCAGCTTCGAGTCGCAACAATCGTCGTTGCTGACTTTCACGGCGGTTTCGCTCCGCGGAAATCTCGATGACGCGGGCTTCAAAAAGTTGGAACCGGTCACCTCCCACTTGGTCACCGTCGATCTATCGGCGACGAAGATCACCGACAAGGGGGTGGCCCAGCTCGCTTCCTCGAAGAATCTCCGCCTCATCCGCCTAGCGGAAACGGGCGTGACCGATGCTTCCATCGACACGCTGCTGACGATCCCGAGCTTGGAATCGATCAACCTCTACGGCACCAAGGTCACCGATGCGGGTGTGAGCAAGCTCTCCGCGATGTCGAATCTCAAACGGCTCTACCTCTGGCAGACCGCAGTGACTCCCGCAGCGATCAAGACGCTCAAGGAGAAGCTGCCGGCTTGTGAGATCATCACCGGGATCGATTCCTGAGGAGGGTCGGACTGCGGTCAACCCTCCACAGGCTGCTGCTGGGAAATGCAGTGCAGCGTCCCGCCTTCTTCGACCAGATCGAGGCAGTCGATGGCGACGATTTCGCGATCGGGAAAAAGCTCGCGGATCATGCCCAGCGCCCGGTCGTCGTTTTTCTTCTGCCTGAATGTCGGGACCACCACCCCGCCGTTGACGATCAGGAAATTGACGTAGGACGCGGGTAGGATGGGCAAGCGCCAGCCCGGCACTTCGCAGGCCTCGGGCAGGGGAAGCTCCAAGACTTCGAACGCCCGGTTGTCAGGGCCGATGAAGGACCGCAGCCGCCCAAGATTGTCCTGGAGGATCGTCTGGTTAGGCGATGATGCATTGCGATCCACGCAGGCCAGGATCGTGTGCGGGTCGATGAACCTCGCGAGGTCGTCGATGTGGCCGTCCGTGTCGTCGCCCTCGATGCCTTGCTTCAACCACAGGATTTCCGAAACCCCGAGGCCGTCGCGGAGAAGCTGTTCGATTTCTAGGCGGGTGAGCAGGGGATTGCGGTTCGGGTTGAGCAGCACCGCCTCGGTGGTTAGAAGTTGGCCGGCCCCGTTGATTTCGATGGCCCCGCCTTCGAGAATCATTCCGCCGGTGAAGCACCGCTTGCCCAACGCCGCGGCGATCCGGCCCGGGATGGCGTTGTCCTGATCCCAGGGCGAGAACTTCCCGCCCCACGCGTTGAATCCCCAATCGGTCATCGCCACTTCACCGGTGCCAGCGTGTTTCACGAAGATCGGCCCGTGGTCGCGGCACCAGACATCGTCGTGGGGATGATCGAAAAGCTCGGCCCGCTCGGGAACCGCTTTCGCCAGGTTGCACGCTGCCTGGATGGACGCATGGTCCGCGCCGGGCGCGTTGATCCGCACCGGTTCGAAGCGCGAGATAGCTGCTGCGATTTGCGCGAATTTCTCCCAGATCATCGCACGCTTGGTCCCGCCCCAATGCCGGGGATCCTCGCCCGGCCAGGAGAGCCATACCGCTTCCTGCAGTGACCATTCGGGGGGCATTGAAAATCCGGCAGCGGCAGCGGTCATGCGCGAACCATGCACGCCCCCCCCGCGACTGTTCCAGCATTCATTCGCGCGAACCGGGGCGGGCGTTCGTTATCGCGGGATGAAATCCGCAGGAGGATCTGGATGTTAGGAAACCGGGAGCTTCGACCTGACCTTGGCCGCCACGTCGTGAAACGCGGCGGACACTGTGTTTTGCGCGGGTGGAACCAACGCGATGGGAGCACCGCTGTCCCCCCGCTCGCGGGTTTCGATGTCGATGGGGATTTGCCCTAACAACGGCACATTCATTTCCTCCGCCTCACGGACGCCGCCTTCCTTGCCGAAGATGAAATACTTCTTCGCGTCGTCGCCCTCGAACCACGCCATGTTTTCGATCAGGCCGAGGATCGGCACGTTGACCTTCGCGAACATGGAAACCGCCTTGCGCGCGTCGATCAGCGCGACTTCCTGCGGCGTGGTCACGATGATCACGCCATCGACGGTCACGGTCTGCACGATTGTCAGCTGGATGTCGCCGGTGCCGGGCGGCAGGTCCAACACCAGATAGTCGAGGTTTTCCCACGCGACCTGGCGGAGAAATTGTTGGGTGTAGCGGGTGGCCATCGGGCCACGGACGATCACCGGTGAGCGGTCTTCTAGCAGAAATCCCATCGACATGAGTTTCAGCCCATGGGCTTCGAGCGGGATGATTTCATCGTGCTCGTTGGCCATCGGTCGCTCGTTGACGCCGAACATCTGGGCGACCGACGGGCCGTAAAGATCGCAATCGCAAAGCCCGACCGACGCGCCGGTCGCGGCCAGCGCGACCGCGAGATTGGCGGCGACGGTGGATTTTCCGACCCCGCCTTTTCCGGAAGCCACGGCGATGATGCGCTTCACCCCTGGAATGGAAGACTTGCCCACGGTGCCGCCCAGCCCTCCGGCGGCGGCTGGCGCATCCTTGACGTCGATCTCGATTTTCACCGTCCCGATGTCGGGCAGGGGATCAAGAATCGCGTGGCAATCCTGGAAAATTTTCTCGGGCACCTTGGGATCGCGGGTGGCGATTTCGAGATGGACTGTGACAAGACCCGGCTCGCATTTGACGTCTTTGACGAGGCCGAAGGAAATGATGTCCCGGGAAAAACCGGGGTAACGGACTTGGCGGAGGGCTTCGCGGATGAAATCAGGACTCATGGGCGGCGGGATTCTCTTCCGATCCCGGCGGCGTGCAACGCGTTTGTGCGAAATGTGCCCGCAGTGGATCCCTAGACCCGTTGCCAAAAATAATTTCCGAAACCCTCACAAAAGACTGGTACGACTGTTTGAATCATTCAACACTCGCGAATCGCTCGCCCTCACCAGCGTCCTAATCCCGATACTTGCACGCTCGAAGAGCTTGAAGTCGCGATGGATTGTGGCTCTGACAACAAGGTGTTCCGACGCCTCAATGCGAGCCATTGATTTTTGGCAAAGGGTCTAACCGACGGCGCACAACCCCTGCCGCTCAAAGGCCACCCGCTCCTTGTTAGTTTCCCTTCGCCGCCGCACGTCCCGCCGCCTCTCCCGTCGCGAAACAAGTCCCCATCACCCGGATCGACGCCTGCGCGTCATGATCCGTGGAAATGCAGCGCCCGGCCACGAACAAGCGCTCGCTGCCCACCGGCTTCAAACACCGCAAGGGAATCCCCGCCGGACGATTGCCCTCGGGAAACCGCAGCTTCGGCCCGCGCGGGGTTTCGCGGAATTCCATCGGCCAGGTCGCCAACGCGATTTCATCGTCGAACCGCCGCCCCGCTAACAACTCGTCGCCCGTTAGCACGTGTTCGCCTAGCCAGCGGCGGCTCTCGCGCACCCCCGCCCGCACCGGCCAGTGGCTGATGTAAGCGCGTTTCCAAAAATCTGATTTCGCCGCCAGCCACGCCACGGCTTTCGCGGCGGTGGCACGCCCGTGGATTTCCAACCCGGTGAGACACGCCGCATCGAGCGGGTCGTAGTCCGCCGCAGTCTCACCGCCCGTTAGATCCAGCGTGCCGAAAATTTCCCCCGGCCTCCCCGAGCTGCGGAACGCCAAGCCCAGCGCGTCCGCCGTCAGCACCCCGGCGCGGATTCCCTCGACGATGAGTCCGGCCGTTTGCAAGCGGGTCCCGTCATCCATCGGGAACGCATGGTGAACCCCGAACACATAAGCCGGGCGTTGCAAGCGCGGCGCTTCTGCCATCGCCGCGCCTCCTCCTAACAAGGCGGCCACCGTCGCGTCGCCCGACGCATCCACTAGGCTTCCAGCGCTAACTGATCGCCCGCCCGCGCGCCCGGCGAGTTGGATTTCCCAGTCATCCTCCCGGGACACCGCAGTCACCTCCGTGTGCAACCGCAAGTCGATCAACGGCTCCGCCGCAACCAGCTCATCCGCGATCCGCACGAACTCGACGGGATGCTGCGGTAGCACGTCCACCCGCCCCATCCGCAGCGGTCCCATTCCCGTCGCGGCAATCATCCGCCCGGCCATTTCTGAGGGAAATCCAGCGTTCGCCAGCACCGCGCCGGGTTCCGCCCGCAGCAGATAGAGCCCGCAAAATGTATGCACCAGCGATGCCGTGCCCATGCCGCCGAGGTAGCCGTGGCGCTCGATCAACACCGTCCGCGCACCCTCCCGCGCCGCACTCACCGCGGCTGCTAGACCCGCGCTTCCTCCGCCGATGACCGCAACGTCGAAGGACTCGCGCGGCTTCATGGACTCTTGCCGGCGATCAACGCCGCCAAGGTCGTCGGCGTCGCCAGATTCGCCTTGGTCAGCTCCTCCGGCCCGAGCTCGATCCCGAACCGATCCTCAACCGCCACGACCAACTGCATCACGGCCATCGAGTCGAGTCCGGCCGCGAACAAATCCCCATCTTCGGGAAAATCCCAATCCAATTCCATGACCCCTTCATCATTCAGCCAATCGATCAACTCCGTCGGGGTGGGCGAACTATTATTCTTCGGAACTTCCATGTGCAAAAACGGTGCGATGCCGTTTTCGCCGCTTCAAGCGGAAAGGTTGGTTAAATTCGTTTTGCCCTTCGGCCTCACCCTGCCAGCAAGCTGTCCTGAGTCCGCGCTTCCGCGCAATGCCTTTATGGATTCAAAATAACTGCAAGTAACACCCAGCGTTCGGAAGGAACGCGCTCCGGACTGTTTGAAGGCTGGCACTTGGTGCGCCTGACTGGATTCGAACCAGTGACCGCCCGCTTAGAAGGCGGGTGCTCTATCCAACTGAGCTACAGGCGCTGTGCGCAGGCTTTTAACCATCCGGCGGGCCGAAGTCAAAATCCGCGTGGATTTGTTTTCACGGGGGAATTTAGGGTTCCGGTTGAAAGATTTCCCCCTTACGCTGTCTCGCATGCGCACCGCAGTCTATGCCGGCTCCTTTGATCCCCCGACGAATGGTCACCTCTGGATGATCGAACAGGGGCTGGAAATGTTCGACCGCTTGATCGTGGCGATCGGCAGCAATCCGTCGAAGACCTACTCGTTTTCCGTCGAGCAGCGCCTAGAACTGCTGCGGGCCTCGACCGGCCCGTGCGACCGGTTGGAAATCGCCCATTTCGACAACCGCTACCTAGTGGACTATGCGAAAAAGATGGATGCCAAATACATGCTGCGCGGCATCCGCTCGCCCAATGACTACGAATACGAGCGGGTCATGCGCCATATCAATGCCGACATGGCCCCGGAGATCACCACGGTGTTCCTGATGCCGCCCCGCGACATCGCCGAGTTGTCATCGAACATGATTAAGGGCCTAACCGGTCCGACCGGCTGGGAGGAAACCGTGCGGCGCTACGTGCCGGAGCCGGTCTTCATCGCCCTAGCCGCCCGCGGCGGGAAGGAGCACTGACTTCAGTCGGTGTGTTTGGCATATCGGCCTCCATCGAGAGTTGGGGAATCGCAGCAAAAAAACCGCCGGCTGAAGCCAGCGCTCCGTAACATTGCCCGTGCCTGCCCAGGTCGGGCGTGACCTCCGCTAGCAATCGGTGGCCGGAGGGGCCATCGCCTCAGATCATCCCGAGCTTCATTTTTCCTTCTTCGGAAATCATCTCCTGGTTCCAGGCGGGATCCCAGACGAGATCGACGCGGGCGTCGTCAATGCCGTCGATGGTCATGATCTTGGCTTGGGCATCGGCGGCGATGACCGGTCCCATGCCGCAGCCGGGAGCGGTTAGAGTCATCTTGACGGCGACGGTCTTCTTGCCCTCGGATTCCTCGATGATGCAGTCGTAAACGAGTCCGAGGTTGACGATGTCCACCGGGATTTCCGGGTCATAGACGCCTTTGAGCTGGCTCCAGACCTGTTCCTCTAGCGGCGCGTCCTTGAGCCGGACGACTTCGGCTTGCTTCTTGAGTTCTTCCTCGGGGTTGACGCCGAGGGCATCCGCATCTTGGGAAGAAATCCGCGCCAGTCCTTGGGAAGTGGCAACCGTGTAAGTGCCGCCGAGGCGCTGGGTGATGAAGACTGCGGTCCCGGCCGGAAGCGACAGCGTGTCGCCACTGGGGATTTGGATGGCGTTGACTTCGCGGGTGAGCTTGATTTCCTCGTGCATGGGCGGAGTTAAAACCAGCACCCCGCCGACGGCAAGGGATGAGTTTTTTCCGCAGCACCCGCAGCACCTCCACCTTCCTCAGTGGTGTCCCGAGCACTCGGACGTAGAGGGAAACCAAGGCGTTCAGCGCCTGCCTTTGAATCGCAGCCGCCACTCCCTTCCCGGCGATTTGGTGAAAAACGCCCCGGCTTTCTCCTCGCTCGTCCAGTCCGTGGGAAGCGTCAGCAGCACCCTGCGATTCGACTGGCCCCAAACTTGACCACCTCCGCCCGCCACGCAAGGCTCCCCCATGACCCGCGAGAATCTGGCCGAAGTCCTCGAAGAAATCGCCTTGCTGCTGGAGCTTAAAGACGAGAACCCGTTCAAGATCCGCGCCTACCGCCAAGGCGCGGAGACCGTTAGGAATTACGATGGCGAGATCGTCGAACTCGCAGAGAAGAACCAACTCACTGGCATCAAGGGCATCGGCGAGGCCTTGCGCGACAAGCTCCACGAACTCGCCAGCACCGGCAAGCTGGAGTTTTACGAAAAACTACGCGCCGAGTTTCCCGCCGGGCTGTTCGAGTTGTTCGATCTCCAGGGCCTCGGACCAAAGAAAGTGAAGGCCCTCTACGAAGCGCTCGCCATTAGCTCCGTCGCCGATCTCAAGGCCGCGTGCGACGCGGGGAAAGTCGCCGGACTGCCCGGCTTCGGTGCGAAGACCCAGACCAAGATCCTCGAAGCCATCGCCCTGCGCGAGACCTTCGCTGATACGTTTCTGCTAGGTGGCATCACGCCGTTGGTGGAGGAGATCACCGGCCTCCTCCGCCTCCATCCAGAAATCTCGCGGGTCACTTACGCCGGCTCATTCCGCCGCGCCAAGGAAACCGTGCATGACCTCGATTTCCTCGTCGCCACCAAGGAACCCGCGCTTGTCTGCGAGGATTTCACCACGCTGCCGCAAGTCGCCTCCATCATCGCCTGCGGCGACACCAAGGCTTCAGTCCGCTTGAAAAACGGCCTCCAGTGCGACCTCCGCGCCGTCTCCAACGCCCAATTTCCCTTCGCCCTCCAATACTTCACCGGCTCCAAGGAACACAACGTCGCCATCCGCTCGCTCGCGCTCAAACAAGGGCTCTCGCTCAATGAATACGGCTTCACCGGGGAAACTGCCGCCAGCCATGAAGTCAACGACGAGTCCGACATCTACCGCGCGCTCGGCCTCGATTTCATCCCACCGGAAATCCGCGAGAACCGCGGCGAGATTGAAGCCGCCGCCGAGCACACCTTGCCGCGCCTCGTCGAACTCGCCCAGCTCCGCGGCACCTTCCACAACCACACCTCCGCCTCCGACGGCCACGACACGCTCGAAGCCATGGCCGACGAGGCGATGGACCTCGGCCTCCAATACCTCGGCATCGCCGACCACTCGAAAGCCTCGTTCCAAGCAAACGGCCTCGATGAAACCCGGTTGTTAGCTCAGATCGAGACCATCGCCCAACTCAACGCCGACTACGAAAACTTCCGCCTCTTCGCCGGTTCCGAAGTCGATATCTTGAAAGACGGCACCCTCGATTTCGACGACGAACTGCTCGCCAAGCTCGACTACTGCGTCGCTTCCGTCCACGCCTCGTTCACTCTAACCGAAGAAGAAATGACCCGCCGGATCTGCCGCGCCATGGAGAACGAGCACGTCACCATGTTAGGCCACGTCACCGGCCGCCTGCTCCTCAAGCGCGAGTCCTACGCCGTCAACCACGCGATGGTCATCGACTGCGCCGCCGAGACCCGCACCATCATCGAACTCAACTGCAGCCCACAGCGCCTCGACATGGACTGGCGCTGGTGGAAACGCGCCCGCGACAAAGGCGTCCTCTGCTCCATCAACCCCGACGCCCACTCGACCCTGGGCCTCCATCACCTCGGCCTGGGTGTTAGGCTGGCGCGGAAAGGCTGGCTGAGGAAACAGGATGTTTTCAACACACGGGCGGTTGGGGAGGTGGATGCGTTTTTGAAGACGCCGAAGGGGAAGCGCTGAAACACTCAATCAAGTGGCTGTAGCGTCTCGCCGCAGACGGTGAAAGGAGCGTCCCGCTCCGCCCCGCCCGGCTTTTTTGTTTGCGTGAGAAGGTGCATTTTCCTCAAGATATAGCATTCAATTTCTTCATGAAAATTCGATTTTTCCTCGGTTTCTTTGCCTTCGTCGTCACCGCCGCCGTCGCTCAAGATCGTTCTGAGATGGGTCTCTTTCCCTTCGTCAAAGGACGCTACTGGCTTTACGATGGCACGGTGAAGTTCGTCAAAGACGGTGAGGTTTTGGAAAAGAAAATCACCGGGTGGAAATCCGAGGTGGTTGACACAGTGGAAGGTAAGGACTTCAAGGCCGCGCTGTTGAAAGGCAGTCCAACGGACTTGGCGTGGTATCAGGAAGGCCAGGTGCGCGCTGATGTCATGTTTATTCTGATCAGAGATAGCGAATTCATCAGAGTCTCCGACGCGCGTGAAAGCTTCGCAAAGATCAAATCGGCGGGTAAATTGCCTGCCGGTCTTAGCGATGAGGGTGAGATTATTTTCAAAACATCGATGAAAGGGGGCGATCGTTTCGGCGACCCAGAGCAAACGAAACTCGGCCCGCGATATTGTTGGGTCGTCTCGAATATCTCAAAGGGCAGATTGGAACCGGAGGCCGAGGGCGTCCGAGCTAACCAAGAGTTCACAACTTATAGTCTCACGTATAGCACTTCCCCCGACCGGACCGAATTGAATCTAACCTCAGGCATAGGCATCACATTCTATCAATATGTTCACCACGGTACGGCCGGTGATTGTGAGATGCATCTGGTTGAAACCGGTGACAAGGCTGCGGAACTCCGCAAGCCGGAAAGACCTCACTGATGTGGTCTCTTGCTCAACCTTTCCTGGACGTTGAGGGGACTTGCAAGCTGCGGCGTGGATTTCCTCGCGTGGGTGGTCATCGCCATCATTTCCACGCTCAAGGCCGCCAACAACGAGCCGTTCCAGCATCCCTGGACGATTGCGTTTTTGAAATAGAGGCCAGCAATCCACTGGCCTACGGTCTAACGCCGCTTCTTGCCGCCGGTCTTCTTGCGGCGCACCGACTTGATCGGCGAGTCGTCTAGCAGCGCGGTGTAGATGTAGTCGAAATCCTCGAGCTTGCGGCGTGGGATTGTCTGGTCGATGAAGATTTCCACGGACTTCGCGTAGTCGAGTTCGTCGGCAGTTAGAATGGTGAAGGCGTCGCCCTCGGCCTCGGCGCGGCCGGTGCGGCCGATGCGGTGGACGTAGTCCTCGGCATTTTCCGGGACGCGGTAGTTGATGACGTGAGAAACGCCGGAGATGTCGATGCCGCGGGCGGCGACGTCGGTGGCGACGAGGATTTCATAGTCGCCAGCCTTGAATCCGGCGAGGGCTTTCATGCGGTCCACTTGGTTGATGTCCGAGTGCATGGCGGCGACCTTCGGCTGGCCGGTGGATTTGATCAACGAGGTGAGCTGGTCTGCTTCCTTGCGGGTGCGGGTGAAGATCATCACCGAGTGGTAGTCGGTCTGTTTGAGAAGTTCTAGCAGCAGCCCGTCGCGCTGGTCCATGGCGACTGGATAGAAAGCGTGGGTGACGCTGGTCGGGATGGAAGTGCGGGCGATCTCGATGCTGAGCGGATCGGTGAGGCACCATTGGGCGAAGGTCTGGATCGCCGGCGGCATGGTGGCGGAGAAGAACAGCGTCTGGCGGCCTTCCCACGGGCAGAGGTTGACGATTTTGCGGACCTGCGGGAGGAATCCCATGTCGAGCATGCGGTCCACTTCATCTAGGATGAGTACCTTGATTTCGCCGAAACGCATGGTGGTGCGGTAGAAGTGATCGACGAGGCGGCCGGGAGTGGCGACGACGATATCGGCCCCGGCGGCGAGCTGCTCGGACTGAGTGCCGAGGCCGACGCCACCGTAGAGCAGCGCGACTTTCAAGCCGGTGTGCTTGCCGTATTTTTCAAATTGCTCGGCGACCTGGTGGGCTAGCTCGCGGGTCGGCTCGAGGACGAGGATCTGCGGTTTGCCGAGTTTCTCGATCTTCGAAAGGGTCGGCAGCGCGAAGGCGGCGGTCTTTCCCGTGCCTGTCTGGGACGCGCCGATGAGGTCGCGACCTTCGATGATGAGAGGAATCGCCTGCGCCTGGATCGGCGTAGGCGTGGTATAACCGGACTCCTCAATGGCTTCCAGAACGGCTGCGGAGAGCCCAAGTGTGTCAAATCCCATACGGCCGGGTTGGTAGAGGGGGGAACGGTCCGGGTCAAGGTGCGATTGTGGACGGGAAGATATCGGCTTGCCATGCGCGATGAACCGCAAGTGGGAGCCTCGCCGTCCGGGCGACTAACCGTGTCAGCGGGTTCGAGTCATCTCACGAAACCTCCGTGTCTTGCTCAGGCGGAAGCAAGCCGCGATCCACGAGAAACCGGTCCGCCGCGCCGATGGTCAGCTCGAAATTTTTATGGCTCACATTGAAGTTGAAAAAACTGTGGTCCGCCCGCTCGAAGTGGATCAACTCGCAGGAATTCCCGCGCCAACGCATGCGGCGGCGGAATTTGTCCACTTCGTCAAACGGGGTGATCCGGTCGGACTTGCCATGGAAAAAGAGCATCGGCGGAAGCTTCCGGCGGATTAGCTGGGTGGGGCTCAGGCGCTTCGCGGTTCTCGCATCCGGGAAACGCTCGAGTGCGGGGCCTTTCGACGCGGTGTTGATCAGCGTGCTGAACAGAATGAGTGCCTGAGGATGACAATCGAACCCGTCAACCGGCGGTAGGTTTTTGGCCTTCGGCAAGGTGGCGAGCAGCGCCAGGTAGGCCCCGCCGGCGGCCCCACCGAGGGTGATTTTGTTAGGATCGAGATTGAAAGTGTCGGCATTGGCGCGCAACCAGCGGATGAGATCGCGTGCGTCCTCGATCGCTTCCAGCGGGCCGGTGCGGTGCTTGGCCGAGGTCCGGGTCTCTGCGGCGACCGCCACCGCCCCACGGGTTGCGAAGTGCAGGCAGTGGGGGACAAACTGCGTCGGCGTGGGCGAATCCCAGAAACCGCCGTGGAAAAACACGATGACCGGGCGGGGAGCGGCGGTCATTTTGGCCGGGAGAAACAGATGGGCCAAGACATCGCCTTGGGGACGTTGTCGATAGACGTAGGTGGCGGCATCCTTCAAAATCTCACGATCACGCGCCTCGCCAATCGGCGCCACTTTCTGCAAAATACTGCTCATAGCTGAAACCCTGCCGTTCCCAATCGGATCGGCCTGCAATTTGTTTGTTGTGGGATGGGCCGTCTTGTCCAATCGTTTCGCGTATGAATCGACTGATTTTGGTGTTTTCGCTGGTTTTTGCCTCCCTGACAGCCGCGCAGGAGGATCTGCGTCCGGCCCTTGAAACGACCTATCGCGCGTGGCGGGAAGCGATGATCCGGCGCGATGCTTCGATCTGGCAACGGGTGACTGCCGAGCATCGCCGGGTCGAAGTGCGGAACCGCATCGTGTCGGAAAAACTACCGTTTCCCGCCACGGTTTTTGAATTGCCGGCACCGCCGCCATCGCTCCAAGGTCTCAAATTCCTCGAAGCGAAACAAAATGGAGCGACCGCCAAGGCCTCCTATTTCGGGAAAATCGACTTCGGTGTGGGCGGCGAACCGACTGACAATTTACTCGTTCTGTCCTTCGTCCGCGGCAGCGGGGGGTGGCTCTATGACCGGGCCGACTTCGTCAATTTGGTGGCACTCGCTGCGGTCCGGAAGGAACTGGCGACCGGAAATCTCAAGTATTTGAATGAGACCCCGGAAGCTCAGCCCACGGGACAAATTCCACCGACACCCGTCGCGGTGCAACCCGCGAAACATGTGGCCAAGGTTTACGTGTTCTGCCCGGGCCGCGAAGTGCAGGTCCAGATCAACAAGATCAGCCGCCACCGCTTCGCGAACGCCAAGGAGGCCGAGATCGTGATTGGCGGTGCCTTGGACGGGCTGAACGAGGTGCAATACTCGGTGAAAAAAATCGAGGGTGGAACCGGCAAGGAAGTGATGACCATTCGCGTGTATTTGATGTCCGAGGTCGCCGGCGCGAAACCGATCAAGGTGTTTGAGTATCAAATTGCCGCCGCTGAAGCTGCGAAGCCATCTGCCACGGGAACTTTCATCGTGGACCCCGCCACGACGGCGAAACTCGCCGGAGGTTGATCGAATATCCAGAATTTCGGCTCCGTTTGCCTTGTGGGGGAGAGCTTCAGAAGGCGGGGGATGCCTCCTGCCCCGGTCTGGAGCCGGAGACGCCAGCCGCGTTTTTCTAGAGCCCTTCATTGGCGGGCCGTGCCATTTGGCGACTGACCTTTGGCTTGCGTGGCGGAGAATTTTATCCAAGTCTCCGGGCCAAGGATCGTTGACCTGCGGTCCTTACCGGTATCCCCGCCATGCTTCGATTGTTCCTCAAAGCCCACCTTCCGAGTCTGTGTGTGCTGGCGATTTCCGCCGGGCATGCTGCGGCGGATATCCAAGGCTCGGCGGCGGGATCGGTCGCGCCGAAGGTGATGGTGCCCACTGGCAACCGGCCGATCGTGCCGGTCAGGGCACCCGCCACCGCTGCCTCCACCTCGCGGATCCTCTATCCGTGGAAGCTCCAGGTGACGTGTACGATTTTTTGGATCGGTGAGCAGCCCTCGGCACGCAATCCCACGCCGAACTGCAAGTCATCTTGGGACCAGCAATGGTCGGCGAATTTCGGGGGCTACGATGACCCTGAACCGGCGAACCGGTTGGCGAACCACACCACCGGGGAGTTCCGGCCCAAGGGGTTCGTGCCCAAGCTCAACCCGTTTTACGTCGCTCTTCCTTACAACGATGTGATCGGTTCCACCATTCACAAGCCGGAAGCGGCCCGGGTGATCCCGTGGTTCGGCCGGGTCAATCCAGAGCCCGGCCATACGGTTTGCAAGGACCGCTGGGTGCAGATCTACAATGGCAGCCGGAGTTGCTACGCGCAGTGGGAGGATTGCGGGCCGTGGACCACCGATGACTGGGAGTTTGTGTTCGGAACCAAGCCGCCGAAGACGACCCAGAATGGCGCGGCGGGGATCGATCTATCACCGTCGGTGCGGGATTACCTCGGGATGCGATCCGGGCAAAAGGTTCACTGGCGCTTCGTCGAAGCCGGGCAGGTGCCCTACGGCCCGTGGAAGAAATACGGTCAGGAGACTCCGGCCGCGAATGACAAGAATATGCTCGCCGAGCAGCGTTACCTCGAATACCTGCGCAAATTGCGCGACGACGGGTATCAAAAAAAGACCGTGAATCAGCTTCAGAATTAGGTTGGTTTCCCGCGAGGAGCATGGTTCGGGGCCGCCGTGCGCTGCCGGGCGGCGCAGACTTGATCGGACCCTGACGAATCGTTCATCCAAGCGGTGTGGCGCTTCGCTTCCCACCGCACTCCAGAGGGGGGCTCAAATATCCGCGCCTGCGGTTGGCAGACGCCGCGCCCGGATTCTCAGATTCAACAACTCGACGGCCAGCGAGAAGACCATCGAGAAATAGATGTAGCCTTTAGGAATGTGGAAGTGCAGGGCCTCCGCCATCAGCGCCGTGCCGATCATGATCAGGAAGGACAGCGCCAACATTTTCACCGACGGGTGTTTCGAGACAAACGCGCTGATCGCACCCGAGGCGAGCATCATCACGCCGATCGCCAGCATCACCGCGACCATCATCAGCGAGACCTTGGTCGGGTCATTCACCATGCCAACGGCCGTGATGACGGAATCCAGTGAGAAAATGATGTCGATCAACGCGATCTGGATCAATACGCCGCCGAAGCTGGTTTTCGTTTTGCTCATGTTAGTGGTTTAATTGTGGCCTTCCAGGCTGTGATGGATTTCCTTGGTGGATTTCCAGACTAGGAAAAATCCGCCGACTAGCAGGATGAGGTCTTTCACGGAAATTCCGAGATGGCCGCCGTGCTCCTTGGCGCTGGGCATCATGTCCCACACCGCCGGGTGTATGGGGATCTGGAAGAGCGGGTTCTGCATACTCATGATCCAGGTGATCGATAACAGCAGAATCATCCGGGCCCCCATCGCCAGGCCCAATCCCATCAGCCGTCCCTGCTTGCGCTTTTCCATGGGCAAGCGGTCCACGAGGATGGAAATGAACACGATGTTGTCGATGCCGAGCACGATTTCCAGCAGCGTCAGGGTGAACAACGCGCCCCACGCCTGGGGATCGGCGAGCCAGTTGAATTCAAGGAGCGAGGCAATCATGATAGGGAGGCGAATTCGAGCGCACGTTGTTTCATCTGGTTCGCCATCAAATTCAAGGCATTTGCCCGCGTCGGCGCGAGATGCTCTTTAAGCCCCGTGCGGTCGATGAAGCCCATGTCCGCAGTTAGAATGTCATCCGGCGTCTCGCCGTCCAGCACGCGGACGAACAACGCGATCATGCCCTTGGTGATCAGCGAATCGGAATCCGCGAAATAACGGACTTTGCCGGCCTCGGCCCGTGCGTCGAGCCAGACCTGGGATTGGCAGCCCTTGATCAGGTGCGCGGGATTTTTCGAAGCCTCATCCATCGGCGCGAGCTTTTTCCCGAGGCCGATCACGTATTCGTAGCGCTCCGTCCAGTCCTGGAAAAGCGCCAGCTCCTCAAGGATCTGCTCCTGTTTGTCTGCGATGCTCATGCGTGGCGGCAGTGGAGCGCGGGAATCGCCCCGCCGCAAGTCCTAAGGGGAAGGGGCATTCCTGCCTTCTCTTTTCGCAATCAAGTCGCCGGGGCGAGTCGTTGCAGCAGCAGCGCGGAAACGAAGGCGAGGGGAGGGATCAAGAAACTAGCAAGCGCCATCGGCGATGCACCCTCACGAGAATCGCTTATGAAAGTCATTGCCACCGGCAGCAGCACCATCCAATCCACGAACGGGATCCCCGCCAGCAGGCCGGACACCAATTTGGGCACGGGCTGCCGCCAAAATCTCAGGCAAAAACTCGTCCACGCCAGATAAGGCAGCACGCCCCAGATGCTTGGTAGTCGATCGAGAACGAAGCCCCTGTTTCCCAAGGCCACCATCACGACCGTCACAAGCAGAAGTCCGCGGGCCATCACTGCCACCCGCTTCGGAGGCTCTTTCATGGACTCATATCGTGCGCTCAGCGATAGCCCCATGATGTAGCAAAAAAGCGCGCAAGCCACCGGATAGATCATCACCATATAAGGAGAGAGTGCTATAAATCCCATCACCGGAAGCAATCCCCGGCACATCCCCATCGGCACCACCGCCCAAGTGCTCCGCTTGTGGCACACTGTATAAATCACGATCCAAAAAACGATTCCTCCCGCCACCATGCCGCTCCGTAAATTCGCGGCCCACGCCAAGCCCACTCCCGCACTCATCAGGCAAACCGCTAGTCCCAAATACAAACGCGGTGCAAACAGCCCCCGTGGCAATGCCCGCTCCGGCCGATGCTTCGCATCCCAGACACGATCCATCCAGTCGTTGAAAAAATTTCCTCCGACGTAAAGCAGCACCCCGGCAAGCGCTAGAGAAGCCGCCAGCATCCATGGGACGCTAGGTGACCGCTCCTCGGAATAGACCATCATGATGGTTCCAAGCACCACCCCGACCCACACATTGCTCACCACGCTCGGGATATTCGCGATCCGGGCGGTGGATAGCAGGGCGTGGAGTTTTCCTGAGCGGTTCATTGGTCCGCAGATGATGCGCGGGATCTACCGGATGGCCCAAGCAAATTCCCGCGCCCCGCCACGGCACCCCACACCTGGAAATCCGAAGCCTATTTCCAAATGCGAAGTGAGTGCTTGAACTCTTGCTAACGGCCAAGCAGTCTCCGCACGCCATGAGTGATGAAGCCCGCCCCAAACCGTTGTTTTTTGTCGTCCTCGCCTGCGTGATCCTCGGCCTCGTGGCCTACGGATTCCGGTCGGTGATTTTCCCCAAGAGTGAATCCGCCAGACCGGCTTCGATTTCCAAGGATGAGCTGACCGGTGCGAAAGGCGTGGAGGCCGCCGACTCGAACGTGCCGACGACCGTCAAGGAATACGTCTTTAAGCCGAGCGAAAAGCTGCCGCCGATCACCCAGACCAGCGGCTACGACCCGATGAACGCCCGCACGGTGAAATTCGCGCTCAACGTCTGGGCCGGCTGGGCACCGATCATTTTGCAAAACGAAGGCTCGAATCCCGGCAAAATCTGGACCACTCCCGGCGGCGAGCCGTTCAAGGTCGAGCTGGTGCTCATCGACAATCCGGTCGCGATGCGCGACGCCTACGCCTCCGGCAAGGTCCACATCGGTTGGGCGACGCTGGACATGGTGCCGCTGTTCATGGACGAGCTGAAGAAGGATCCGCGGATCATGCCGCGCATTTTCCAACAGGTGGATTTCTCCAACGGCGGCGACGGCATCGTGATCCGCAAGAGCGCCGCCCGCGATCCCAACAGCCCGACCATCTCCGACCTGAAGGGCAAGAAGGTGGTGCTCGCCCAGAACTCGCCATCCGAGTATTTCCTGCTCAACGCGCTGGTCAACGGCGGCGTGCAGCCCAGTGAAGTGACTTTCATCTACACTGAGGACGCGTTCCAAGCCGCTGCCGCCTTCAACAGCGACAAGTCGATCGCGGCCTGCGTTTCGTGGGCTCCGGACATCTACAATCTCGCCGAGATCAAGGGCAATCACCTGCTGGTGAGCACCGCCACGGCTAACAAGTTGATCGCCGACGTGTGGTTCGCCCGCGGCGACTTCGCCCGCGACCACGCCGACATCTGCGAGGGCCTGGTGCGCGGGATTTTCGATGGCATGGAGAAAATGAAAACCGATGCGGGCAAGAAGGCCGCCGCCGGCCACATGTCGAAGCTCTACAGCATCCCCGAGGCGGACACGCTGGGGATGTTAGGCGACGCGCACTCGACGAACTACGCCGAGAACCGCGACTTCTTTATGAACCAGAACAATCCCGCCAACTTCGAGCGCACCTGGAACACCGCTTACCTGCTCTATCGAAAGATGAACCGCATCAGCCAGGCAGTGGCGTTCGACAAGGTGATGGATTTCTCGATCCTACAGAAGCTGGAGGGCGAGGAGCCTTACAAATCGAGCCGCAACGAATACCAGATCAACTTCGCGCCCAAGACCGTGCAGTCGATCAAGGCCGAGGGCACCGAAATTCTAACCAAAGTGGTGACGCTGCATTTCTATCCGAACTCGTGGGATCTGCGCAAGACCATCACCGTCCGTGAGAACGGCAAGGACATCGAGAAACCCTACGAAACCGGCGTGGACGCGGTGCTGGAGGAAGTTGGCAAATTGGCCGGCCAATACGGCGCGGCGAACATCGTTGTGGAGGGCCATACCGACAGCTCGATGCGCGGCCAGGTGAGTCCGCAAATGGTCAAGGAACTCTCCGGCAACCGCGCCGCCTCGGTAAAGACGGAGATCCTCAAGAAGTTCCCGAACTTCAACGCCAACCAGTTTTCCACCGACGGTGCCGGTTGGGAACGTCCTTTCGACGCCAACGATCCGAACAACCACGCACTCAACCGGCGGGTGGAGATCAAGGTGATCGCGTTGGAGACTCCCGAGTGAGTTGATAGTTGAGAGTGGATGGTTGAAAGAAAGATAGTGTGCGCAGTTGAATTGATTCTTCAAAATGAGCGATTCTAAAGACCCCGCGAAACTCACGCAACCCGCCTTGCGGCACACTTGGTGGAAACGGGCGCGGACCATCCGTGACACGCCGAGCTATGCCGAAGGACTGGTGTTCGGCGCGGGCTGCATTGGCTTTGTGCTGCTAGTGTGGTGGACACTAACCATCGAGGGCCACCGGATCGTGGACGCATACACACTACCGACTCCGGCAGAAACCTTCACCTCGTTTCCCGATCTGTGGCGGCGCGAGTTGTCGCGGAGCATTGTGATTTCGCTGGCGCGGGTGCTCGGCGGATTCCTGTTAGCCTCAGCGATCGGGGTGCCGCTGGGAGTGATCGCCGGAAGTTATCCGCGGCTCAATGCATTCTTCAAGCCGCTGGTGCTGTTCGGCCGGAGCATTCCGATCGCGGCGTTGATCCCGCTGACGATGGTTTGGTTCGGGCTCGGCGAGTTCAACAAGGTGATGTTCATCTTCCTCGCGACCATCGCCTTCGTGATCTTCGACACGGTGAACACGGTGAATGCCGTGCCCGACCGATTCATCGACACTGCCTACACGCTCGGGGCCCACGGCTCGCGGCAAAAAGGCGCGCGGATCGCCGTGATCACCGGATTGCTATACGGCCTGTTGGCCATGATCGGTTGGTATTTGCTGCGGGATGATTCCGCCCGAACGTTCGCCGTCGAGCTGTCGTCCAAAGTGGCATGGTATCGCTTCGCGGGCGGTTTCCTGACGGGTTTCACCCTGTGGTTTCCGATCGCCGGCCACCAGGTTTTGCGGAAGGTCATCCTGCCGCTGGCTTTGCCGGACATCGTCAACAGCCTGCGCCTGATCTTCGGTCTGGCTTTCGGTTATATCATGTTAGCCGAGGTGATCAACGCGAAGACCGGCATCGGCGCACTCATCATCAACAGCCAGCGCCGCGGCTTCCAGGAACACATCTATCTGTGCCTCTTCATCATTTCGCTGCTAGCCTGGTGCATCGACCGCTCGATCATGATGCTACAGCGGCAGCTTTTCCCTTATATCAAACATGGCGAAAATTGAACTAGCAGCTTCGGAGCAGCCTTGCGAGCTGAAGGACGCGGCACCGGTCGTGGGCCGGCCCTTGGTGGTGGACTTTCAGAGCGTGACCAAGACTTTTGACGCGGGAACGAATCGCGCGTTCACGGCGATCAAGGATGTTAGTTTCTCGGTGGAGGACATTCCGAAGATCGGCGAGTTCATCGGCGTACTCGGGCCGAGCGGCTGCGGGAAAAGCACGATGCTGCGGCTCATCGCCGGGCTGGCCCCGCAATTTCCCGCAAGCTCGGGCTCGGTGTTGGTCCATGGCGAGCCGGTCGTGGAACCCGGACCTGACCGGGGATTTGTGTTCCAGGATTACGCGAACTTCCCCCATCGCACGGTGCTCGATAACGTCGCTTTCGGCCTTGAATGCCAGCAAGTAACTGTCAAGGAACGCCGCGAGCGGGCCCGCGAGTGGATCGCCAAGGTCGGCCTTGATCCGAACAAAGACGCGGCCAAATACCCGCACCAGCTCAGCGGCGGCATGAACCAGCGGGTGGCCATCGCCCGCACGTTGATTATGCATCCGCGGATCATCCTGATGGACGAGCCGTTCGGCGCGCTCGATCCGACGACACGGCAGCGCATGCAGGACTTGTTGGTGTCACTTTGGCGCGAGCTGGAGGCGACGGTTTTTTTTATCACCCACGACATCCCGGAAGCGGTGTATCTCGGCGACCGCGTGTTTATTTTCACGCCGTCGCCCGGCACCATCGCCCACCAGTTCGCGGTGGCACCGCCGGACCGCCCGGCACGCGAAATGCAGGCGGAACCCGCATTCCTTGAATCAGTGCGCCACGTGCGGTCGCTGCTCGACAAACTGGAAGAGGAAAAACATAACATTCCATCGTGAGCAAGGGAGCGGAATCATCCGACGGATTGGGCGGCGCACTGAAGCGGGCGTTTACCTGGCGCTGGCATTTGCTAGGGCTGGGCGCGGGCGCGGCGGTGGCAGTCCTGAGCGGGGTGCCGCTTCTTTGCCTGCCATTTCTCGCAGCGGCGGAAATCGGCTACTTTGGGTTTCTCGGGATCAATCCGCGCTTCCAGAACGTGCTGAAGGGCCAGCGCAAATCGCCGCCACCACTGCCCATCAACCCGACCCAGCGGTTCCAGCAATTGATGGCATTCCTCAGCCCGGCCGATGCGGAGCGCTTCGAAACACTGCGCCACCGGTGCATGGAACTCGTCACCCTGCGGCGCGGCATGACCGAGAAGGAAGGCAGCCCGGATGCCGATGATTTCCGCAGCGAGTCCTTGGACCGGATGCTCTGGCTGTTCCTGAAACTGCTGCACCAACGTTCCGGCCTGGAGCGATTCCTCGGAGCCACCCGGCGCGAGCAAATCGAAGCGGAACTCAAGTCCGCCGAGCTCCAGCTCACCACCGCCCGCTCCCGCGACCAATCCTCCGGTCTGCCCGAGAGCCGTCTAACCACCTCGGTTCATGACCGGGTGGTGACCATCCGCGAACGGCTCGACAACCACCAGAAAGCTTCTGACGGACTGGAACTCGTCACTGCGGAAATCGACAAGACCGAGCAGCAGATCACCCACCTCTGCGAAGTCGGCATGACGATGAGCGATTCCGTCGGCTTGAGCGTGCAGATCGACAGCATTTCCGCGTCGCTGCAATCCTCCGAGAAGATCCTGTCGCAGTCGTCGTTCTCGCAAGTTTACGACGACGAACCGGCGCCGCCGATGCTTTCAGGCAGCGCCTCGCGGACCGCCGTCCCGCAATGATTTCCCCCCAACCATTCCACCACCAACCGCAAAACACGCCATGTTCCGCCGCCTATCCAATATTTTCCGTGGGTTCCTCGGACTCTTCGTTTCGGGTCTCGAAAAACGCAATCCGGAAGCCCTGCTCGAACTGGAAAAGGAAAACCTCCGCAAACAGATCGCGCAATTCAACCAAGGTCTATCCGCCCATGCCGGACTCTGTGAAAAACTCATCTCGCAGGTGAAACGCCAGGAAGCCGAGGAACAAGACCTCAAGGCCAAGGCCGCCGCCAACTTGCGTGCTGGCAACCAGCGCCTCGCCGGCGAGATCGCCCTCGAACTCCAGCGCATCCGCAAGGATCTGGCCGACAACCGCTCGCAACTCAACGACGCGGAGAAAACCTACAAGGAACTAGTCCTCTCCCGCGACACCGCCATGAAGACCGCCCGCGCCAAGATCGAGGCGCTGCGCAAGGATCTCGACGGCATGAAGATGAACAAGGCTCTCGCCGAAATGAATGAAATGGCCAGTGGCATGCTCACCACCATCGGCGGCTCGGGCGATACGTTGGATCGTCTCCATCAGATGGTCGAAGAGGAAAACACCAAGGCAGCCGGCCGCGCCCGCGTCGCCCGCGACAGCCTAGACACCACCCGGTTCAAGGAGCAAGCCTCTGAGCGTGAAGCCCTCGAAGACATCGCGCTCGCCGATCTAGCAGCCGAACTCGGGATGTCCGTCCCTGGAATCGAGGCCCCCACTCCCGTCGGCGAGATCAAAAAGGAAATGACTCCCCAGTAAGGCAGTCAGTCACCGGGTCGGGCGGGACGACCGCGCCGCCGTCCGGGAGGCGCGGCATCCATGTCCGCAGATTTGAATATCGCCCGGTTGAGTGACCTTGAAAAAACCTCGGTCCCGTCAGAGTCGTCATGGCGGGGTGGCTGTGGGTGGTCGAGTCAAAGTTGGAAGGTGTCGTCAGCGGGGGTCGCGCCGATGGCGATCTGGACCTCGCCGTTGGCGGATAGATGGGTGAGGCAATGATAGACGTCCTCGGGATCGGCATTGGCTTCGGTGGCGATGTCGCCGGCGGTCTTGGCCTGGACGGTGAGGTGGCTGCGGACTTTGTTGAGGGTGTCCAGGAAGGCTCCGGCGGCTTTTTTACCCGCCTCGACACCGGGCTGGTGGTAGGCGTTGATGTTGACGAGGGAGGCGTAGAAACTAACAGTGCGTTCGAACAGGGCGATGAGCAGGCCGAGTTGGAAGGGCGTGACCTCGGGGATGGAAATGGTCAGCGACTTGCGGCCGGACTCATGCAATGCCGTGCGGGTGCCGCGGAAGAAGCCCTGGAGGTAATCGGCGGTGGTGGTGCCGGGATCGACCTCGATGCTGTGGCCGGAGCGGCCTTTTCTGACCTCGATGAAGGTGGCGAAGAAGTTGTTCACGCCGTCGCGGAGCTGTTGGACGTAGGCGTGCTGGTCGGTGGAGCCTTTGTTGCCATAGACGGCGATGCCCTGGTTGACGAGCTGGCCATCGAGATCGTGCGCCTTGCCTATCGACTCCATGACGAGTTGTTGGAGATATTTCGAGAACAAGACGAGCGAGTCCTTGTAGGGCAGGACGACCATGTCCTTTTCGCCCTTGCCGTTGGTCGCGCTGTGCCAGGCGAGGGCGAGCTGCATGGCGGCATTTTTCGAAACGTCCTGGTTGCGGGTTTCCACATCCATGGCGGCGGCACCGGCGAGCAGGGCATCGATGTCGAGGCCTTGCAGTGCGGCGGGGACGAGGCCGACGGTGGAAAGGACGGAGGTGCGCCCGCCGATCCAGTCTTCCATGGGGAAACGGGCGATGAAGTGGTGGGCGACGGCGTATTGATCGAGCTTCGAACCGATGCCGGTGACGGCGGCAGCGTGGCGACCGAAGTCGAGGCCAGCGGATTCATAGGCGGCCTTGGCTTCTAACATCCCATTGCGGGTCTCGGCGGTGCCGCCGGATTTGGAGATGACGAGGACGAGGGTTTTATCGAGGCCGGTCTTGGCGAGCCTAGCGATGACGGTGTCCATGCCGGTGGGATCGGTGTTGTCGAAAAAGTGGAGGGGCAGCCGCGCGTTCTGGCCGATGGCTTCGGAAACCAACTGCGGTCCCAGCGCGGAACCGCCGATGCCGATGAGCAGGACTTGTTTGAAATTGCCTCCAGTGGGCGGGGCGATGGCACCGGTGTGGATTTTTTCCGCGAACTGCTTGAGCGCGGTGATGGGCTCGGTGACGGCGCGTTTGAGTTCTTCGGTCGGGGCGAGGTCGGCGTTGCGCAGCCAATAATGCCCGACCATGCGGCCTTCATCGGGGTTGGCGATGGCACCGGACTCGACGGCTTCCATGTCGGCGAAGGCTTTGGCGATCCGTGGCTGGAGCGCACTCACCTCACTTGGCGCGATGTCCATCAGCGAGAGATCGAGGGAGAATCCGTGTTGAGGATAACGGACGAGCGATTGGTTGTAGGATTGCCAGGACATGATGGTTAGGGAGGTAAATGCTGAAAACTGAAAGGAAGGCTTGAGAGAGAAAGGACGGAGCTGCAGGGAGATTTGAGGTTCTCCGGTCGGTTGTCCATGCTTTAGGCGTGCTTTGGCCATGCTGCATGGCATCTGAGATTCCTAGTCTGCGACCGATGGTGAAACTGCCATCAGTTAGCCCATGAATCCCCTCATCCGCCCCCTCATCGTTGGTTTTAACGCTGCGCTCCCTTTGTTCGGTTCATTTCTGACCGCCGCCCCGGAGATCGCCACCCAGCTCGATTTATCCTCCGCGACCACTCCGGCGGCACGGAAATTTTACTTCGAGACGATTCCCGGGCAGCGTTACAGCCTTTGGCGCTCGACCAATATGCTCACTTGGCAGCAAGTCGCCGGATTCCCGAAAGTGGCGGATTCCATGTCGCTAGAGCACACGTTTGCGCAGCAGGATCGGGAATTCTTCAGCATCCAGCCGATTGATGAGCAGGCTCCGACCGTCGTGTCGCAATACCCGGCGGTGGATGGCTTTGCGGTCGGACGCTTCGCGGATTTGAGCATCGGACTCGCCGATGCCACCGGCATCAATCCTGCCAGTATCCGGCTCACGGTGGGGGCATCCGGGCAGCTTGCTCTTGGCGCTCCGGGACTGACGATTTCCGGCAACACGATCACCTATGATTCCGGCGATGCCGCGCTCGGCGCATGGGGTGTTACGATCTCGGCCACTCTGGTCGCCGCCGATACACTGGGCCACGCGCTCACGCATACATGGAGTTTTCGCCTCGAACCCGAGCCGCAGGTGGCTGCAAACATCTTTGTCTT
>JANMJJ010000062.1:0-5232 GCA_031371325.1 Akkermansiaceae bacterium
AATCCAGGAATCTTCAATAGGATGCGATCCAATTATTAACTCAGATTGATTTTTAGATGAATAGCGCGGTATTATTTTTACGCCCTAGTGATTGAAAACCAATCACTCGCCCATCATTTCGATCTCTGGCAGGGCGGCTGCAAAACCCTGCGGCACGGAAATGTGTGCCGAACTCTCGCCAACCGAATCTTTTCAGGCAACCATCGTGTCCCCGGAGTGACTTTGTTTCCCGGCGGCACCCATTTTCCTTATGAAATCGCATAACTTCGAAATCCTTCGCGAAAATCACCGCGAACTCGCCGATCTCGGTGGTTTCGCAGAAGCCTACGTCCACAGCGATCCGGCGGCTTGCTTGGTGAAGCTGCGCACCTTTGCCGAGTTCTTGGTCAAGGCGCTCTTCTCACATCATCGACTGGAACTCACCTACCAGAGCAACCTCAACGACCTGCTCGCCGACCACACCTTCAAGTCGGTTACTCCGCCCGTGGTGCAGGACAAGCTCCACCTGATCCGCATCAAGGGAAACCACGCCGCCCACGGAACGCTTCATCCTACGACGCCGGCCCAGATGACTGGCGTCCTCAAGGAGGCATTCGACCTTGCCCAGTGGTTCGCCCTTTCGACCGGCCTTTTGCGCCGTGATGAGTTGCCATCCTGGCAGGAACCACTCGCGTTGACCGGTGATTCAAAATCCCAACTCCAGCGGGAGAAAAAGGCAGCGCTCCAAAAGCTCGCCGAGCAGGAGGCACTCATGGCGAAACTCCTCGCCGATCTCGAAGAAGCCCGCTCCCAAGCCGAAGCCGCGCACACGACTACCGCTGAAAAGGCAGCACTTCTCAACCAAGCGCAGCAAGCCGCCTCCGCCCTCGATTTCAGCGAGCAGGAAACCCGGTTCAAATTGATCGATGAGCTTCTCATCAAAGCCGGTTGGAACGTCGGTCCTCGCGGCAAGAACACGGAGGAAGTCGGTCAGGAAGTGGAAGTCCTCCACCAGCCAGTCGCCAGCAGCAAAGGCAGGGCGGATTACGTCCTTTGGGATCCGGACAACGGACTTCCTCTCGGAGTTCTCGAAAGCAAGAAAACCGCCGAAGACGCCGCCAAGGGCAAGATGCAGGCGAAATACTACGCCGACGGTCTGGAAAAAGAATACGGCCAGCGGCCGGTCATCTTCTACACGAACGGCTACGAGATTTTCATCTGGGACGACGCCAAGGGCGAGCCACCCCGCTCCATCTTCGGCTTCTATTCCTTGGACAGCCTGCGGTATTGCATCTTCCAGCGCAACCAGCGCGAAGCCAGTCTTGGCGCATTGTTCCCGAAGGAAGCCATCATCGACCGACTCTATCAAATCGAGTGCGTCAAACGCACCTGCGAGAACTTCGACAAGCGCCGCCGCCACGCCCTCCTGATCCAGGCCACCGGCACCGGCAAGACTCGCGTCGCCGTCGCCATCTCGGAACTCATGATTCGGGCCAAGTGGGGAAAACGCATCCTCTTCCTCTGCGACCGCCGCGAACTCCGCAAACAAGCCGGCAACACCTTCGACGAATTCCTGCCATCCGAGCCTCGTGTCATCGTGACCCGCAACACTGCGAACGATAAGGAAAAGCGCATCTACCTCGCCACCTACCCGGCGATGATGAAGTGCTTTCAGAACTTCGACGTCGGTTTCTTCGATCTCATCATCGCCGACGAATCGCACCGCAGCATTTACAACCGCTTTCGAGACATTTTCCGCTACTTCGACTGCTATCAGGTCGGCCTCACCGCCACGCCGGTGAAGTTCATCTTCCGGAATACCTATCAGCTCTTCGGTTGCGAAAACGAAGACCCCACCGCGAACTACACCTACGACGAGGCGATCCGCCACAAGCCACCCTACCTCTCCCCGTTCACCGTGGTGAAGCACACCACCAAGTTTTTGCGGGATGGCATCAAATACAAGGATCTCACCCCGGAGCAGCGCGAGCAGCTCGCCGAACAAACCGCCGATTCCGAGACCGTCGATTACAACAAGGAGCAGGTCAGCAAGGCCGTCTTCAACAAGGACACCGACCGCGCCATCCTCCGCAATCTGATGGAGAAAGGCATCCGCAATGCCGACGGCACGCGTTTGGGCAAAACCATCGTTTTCGCCCGCAATCACCGCCACGCGAAACTCCTCGTCGAGCTCTTCGATGAAATGTATCCGCAATACGGCGGGGATTTTTGTCTGCGCATCGACAACTACGAACCGCGGGCCGAACAGCTCATCGACGATTTCAAAACCGCCGATGGCAGCAAGAACCTGACCATCGCCGTTTCCGTGGACATGCTCGACACCGGCATCGATGTCCCGCAGATCGTCAACCTCGTCTTCGCCAAGCCGGTGAAATCCTACGCCAAGTTCTGGCAGATGATCGGCCGCGGCACTCGCCTATGTGAAAACCTCTTCGGACCCGGCAAAAACAAGAAGACGTTCCAGATCTTCGATCACTGGGGAAACTTCGAATACTTCGACGAGCTGAAAAAGGAAGTCGCGCCCACCCGAGCGAAGTCTCTTCCCGAACAACTTTTCGAAACCCGCATCGCCCTCGCCGAGACCGCGCTCGAAAAGCAGGACCTCGATGCGTTCAAACTCTCCGTCAGCCTCATCGCGGCAGACATCTCCGCGCTGCCCGCAGAGTGCCTTTCCATTAAGGAAAGGTGGAAGGACATCCAGTCGATGAAAAAAGACGGCGTGCTCGCCGCCTTCTCCGCCGCCACCCGCGCCACGCTGAAAAACGTCATCGCTCCCCTCATGGTCTGGCGCGACGTGTTCAGCAAGGAAGCCGCCCTCAAGTTCGATCTTCTCACCGCACGCCTGTCCATCGCGACCCTCAAGAAATCTTCCGATGCGGCGGACCTGCGTGATCAGGTCATCGACCACGTCTCGCGTCTGCCCATCAATCTCCAGCCGGTTCAGGAAAAACTGCCCGCCATCCAGAAAGCCAAGCAAAGGTCCACCTACGAAGGTGCGACCATCTCCAACCTCGATTCCCTTCGCTCCGAGTTGCGAGGGATCATGCGCTATCAGGTCAATCCCACCGGTGATCCGATCGAACCACGCTACATCGATATTTCGGAAAACATCGGGGAATACAAGTTCACCCCCCATCACGTCAAACTCGCCGGCCTCGACCTCGCCGCTTACCGCAGCCGCGTCGAATCCGTCTTGCGCGATCTCTTCGATCAAAGCGCCGCCCTCAAAAACATCCGCGCCGGTCTCCCCGTCGCGGAGGCGGATCTCGACCAACTCGTCCAAGACGTCCTGCTCCACGATCCGGATCTCCACCTCGAAGAACTCCTCAATCACTATCCGAACAAGTCACAGAACCTCGCCCTCGCCATCCGCCGGGTCATCGGTCTCGATGCAGCAAAGGTCAACGAGCACTTCAAAGCCTTTGTCCAACAATACCCCACGCTCAATTCCAACCAGATCCGCTTCCTAGAACTGCTAAAGTCCCACGTTGCCATTTATGGTGCCATTGAGCTCGAACGTCTCTGGGAATCTCCCTTCACCACCCTCCACGCCGAAGGCATCGACGGCATCTTCCCGGATTCCGCCCAAGTCGACTCCCTCCTCGACCTGCTCAACAACCTCAACCTCACCGCGGCGTGAGCCATGTTGGCCCGACGTTTCGCTCTCAAAAATAAAATAATGGACACTTACCGTCTTCTTTTGCATATTTAAGAACAAAATGACCGACGATATACGAGTTTCGGAAGTCCTGGACGACTTCCAGCGGCGCGGCCTTTACGGCTTCGAACGCTCGAGCTTGGAAAAATCCCTCTCCACCTCGCCGGCGGCGGTGGGCAAGGCCCTCAACCGACTCGCGGCCAAGGGCCGGGTGAAACGCATTCGCAGGGATTTTCACACCATCCTTCCGGTGGAATACTCACGTCAGGGCATGATCCCCGTCGATTGGTTTCTCGACGACCTCATGCGCTCCATGGGTCTGCCCTCCTACTACCTTGGCCTTCAGAGTGCCGCCGCCCTTTATGGAGCCGGCCACCAGCAAATCCAGCAGGTCCAGGTGGTCATCCCACGTCAAGAGCGCGCCATCGAACGGCCAGGTCTCTCCGTCCGGTTCTTCTGCAAACAGGATTTCGACTCCACTCCTCTGCAATCTCACAAAGGCCACGGCGGCATGCTGCCGGTTTCCACCCCCGAGGCCACCGCCCTCGACCTGGTCCGCTACGAACGCCAGATCGGAGGTCTCGATGCCGTCATCACCATTCTGGCCGAGCTGGCAGAATCCCTGAACCCCAAAAAACTCGCCGCTGCCGCAGCCAAATCCGAGTTGGCCCCTATCCAGCGCCTTGGCTGGTTGCTCGACGAACTCGACCACTCCCAGCTCGCCGACGAACTCCACGCCACCTTGCTCACCCGGGCTCCCCTCCCCCGGACCCGCCTCGAACCCTCCGGCCCCCTGAGCGGCGACACCGGGAATCGCTGGAAAATTGTCCAAAACGCCACCCCTCAATCCGACCTGTGATTTCCGCCGCCTACATCACCGAATGGTCCCAGCAATGCCCGTGGATTTCCCCCGCGCAGGTCGAGCAGGACCTCGTCCTGTCGCGTGGCTTGGTGGAAATTTACTCCGACCCGGAACTGCGCGAGGCCTTGGTCTTCCGCGGCGGCACCGCGCTCCACAAGATCGTCCTCCAACCCGCCGCTCGCTATTCCGAGGACCTCGACTTCGTCCAGATCCGCAAGGAACCCATCGGTGAAACCCTGGACCGCATCAAAGCCCGGCTCGACCCATGGCTTGGCACACCTCGCAGCGATACCAGCACACGCGGAGCCACCCTCACCTACCGCTTCGAATCCGAATCACCGCCCGTCATCCGGCTCCGGTTGAAAATCGAAATCAACACCCGCGAGCACCTTCGTCTCCTGCCTCTCCAACAAACAGAGTTCGCCGTCCAATCGCGCTGGTTCACTGGAGCCGCCATCCTCCCGATCTATTCCACCACCGAGTTGCTCGGCACCAAACTGCGCGCCCTCTATCAGCGCCGCAAAGGACGTGATCTTTTCGACCTCTGGCAGGCCCATCAGGCGGGTGTTCTCGATCCGCCCGCAGTGGTCGATGCTTTCGCCCACTACATGCAAGCCGAAGCCCATACCATTTCAGCCAGGGACTTTGGCCTGAATCTCGTTGCCAAAATGAAACACCCCGGCTTCCTCTCCGACACGCCCCCGCTCCTCCG
>JANMJJ010000063.1:0-9684 GCA_031371325.1 Akkermansiaceae bacterium
CATGGCTGGATTCAAATGCACCAGCGTTTCGAGAGCGGCGAGGGAGGCGGAGGCGCTGGTGTAAACCACCCGGGCACCAGGAGAATTCCATCGGCCGCCGTAGAGCGCCGCGCCTTCGCCGGTGAATGCGGTGGCTGCGTAAGACTCCCGGACGATGCGAAAGGCTTGTCTCATCAGGAATAGACTCCGAAAGCGATGCGTCCCAAAAGATCCTCGACTTCGCGGGCTCCGACTTCGGTCCCCGCGTAGTCCAAAGGCACGGCTCCTCCCAGCCCATACTGGGGCGAGGTCAGCCAGGAGCGGGCGTTCTCCTCGGTTTCCAGAACTTCAACCGCTCTGCCCATCAAGCGGGCGAAGCGCAGGACGCGGTCGGACTCGGCGGGATCGAGTCGTCCGGCGGCTTTGCGGCGGTGGAGCGTGGCCTTTGAAATGCCAAGCAAGGGCGCGAGCTGATCCATGGGCAGGTCGAGGCTGGCGCGGAGAGACGCCAGTTCTTCCATCGGCAAGCCCGCCTTCAGGGATTCGATGAGCATGGAGGCAGTGGGCGACGAATCGGAGGTTTTTCCGGAAGGGCCGTGGATGCAGGATTGCACGACATTTCCGCTGAGTTTTACGAACCGCTTATCAGATAATCCCCTGCCCATGATGGGAGTCATTAATGTTCCCTTTGGGAAAACGATGGCTTTGGGTTTTGGAAGAGACTTCTTCATACGGGAAGATGAATAGTTTCATTTGGGAGAACAGTCAAGCGGTAGTGAGAATGCTTGAAGCCGGGCAATTATACGGCGGATGCCTTCGTCGCTTCCCATGGAAATCATCCCAAAACTTTGCGGCCCTCCGCGCCCATTGCGCCTTTGCGGTGAACTCTTCCTCCTTCATCCTCCCCGCATGTCCTCCCCGCTGAATCCAAAAATCTCCCCGAAAACCCCACCCCGGACGACATCCTCAACGCCTTCCTCGACTACCTCACCGCCACGGACACCGAGCCCTACGACCATCAGGACGAAGCCATCCTCGAACTCTTCGCCGGCAACAACGTCATCCTCAACACCCCCACCGGCTCCGGGAAATCGCTCGTCGCCCTCGCCCTCCAGTTCAAATCCCTCTGCCAAGGCCGCCGCTCCTACTACACCGCCCGCGACTTGCTCTCCACCAACTTCTGCACCAAGGAGGAAAAACACGCCATCACCCGGCAAGTTGATCCCTCCAAAAATTCGACTTCATCTCTCCTGCTGGCGTGCTAATCTCACCCCATGAACATCACTCTCGCCACCTCACCCGATCCGGGAAAACTCCGTCCTCTGCTCCACGCCGAGGTCGATCGCCTGAGTGATGAACATCTCGGTCTGGCGCATCGTGCGCTTTTGGAAATCGAACTGCATCAACTCACGGGCGAACTCGATGACGCTGCGGATACTGCTCAAAACGCCGCCAAACTCACCATGGAGAGCATCGCCACCGCCGTCGCGGAACATCGTGCTTTGCGTCCGTATCAATGACGGTCTGCATCGACACCAATGTCGTTCTGGGAATGTTCGGGCGTAATGGTCCGTGGCTACCCATCCGCCAAGCGCTCATCGAGGGCCGATTGGTTTTGGCCGTCACGACCGAGATTCTTCTGGAATACGAAGAAGTCGCCGCACGGGAAATGGGCATCGCTGCCGCCGCACAACTGCTACGGTTTATCGACCTCCTCGAGCAAACCCGCGGCAACATCCGGCATGTCAGCCCCACCTTTCGCTTTCAACTCATCACGGCGGACCCCGACGACAACAAATTCACCGATTGCGCGATCACCGCAGGCGCGGACTACATCGTCACCGAGGATCGCCACTTCGCCCCACTCGCCACCGCCGGATACCATCCCCAGCCCATCACCCCGGCGGAGTTCATTTCCAAGCATTTGTAGCGGGCCTTCTGCTCCTTCGATCTTCAATCTCTTTTCTGCTCACTGCTCACTCGGCACTTCTCTCTCCTCCTCCGCCACGGCGTCGGCATCCAACACGCCGGCCTAGCTGCATCCATCAAGCGGCCCTACAGCTTCCCCGCCACGCCATCCTCAAACGCCTTCACGAGGCCGTTGATCCACTCCTTGTTCTTCTCGCTGTCATCTTCTTTCGACCAGCGAATAAACGTCTGCTGAAGCCACACCAGCAGACTTCTCGTGACATACGGGAGCGGAAACAGCCAGCCATCGATGGCGATGAACTCTTTCGTCACCTCCACGCACTTCGGGATCGGGAGAATTGGCAGATCCTCCGCGAAAACGATCCACTGCCCATCCGGTCTCCGGCCGACTAGATCAGTGCTCTTGAGATCGATGCACACACGGATTTGCGGCGGATCAGAGGGTGGTTCAAATCTCATGAGCGTTCAAATGGTAGCGGCGTGTCTGTGACCGTCGCATCCTGCCCCCCGGCGGCAGAAATGCCAAGGCTCCGTGAATATTATGCATTTCAGCATCTCAGATTTTCAGCTTCTATGCCCAACCTTCTTCCCAGCTCGATCTCCCACACGATGACCAGCATCCAGAGGTAAATCCCGAGATACGTGACTCGCTGGGTCACGCCATTGAGGTCGGGAAACCACATGCGCCCGAAAATCCCGCCCACCACCAAAAGCAGCACCACCCATTGCGCCCAAAACCAGAAACTGCGCCAGAATCTGCGATTCGTCCGCCGCCTTTCCCAGAGAAACCGGGATCCTATGATGGCGAGCATGATCAGCACTTGGGCACCACCGATTCCATGTTGGTGAATCCATGAGGAGCGCAGGGTCTTGAAATACTGCGGCGATGTGTTCCCCGCCGGCAATGGCAAGCCCACGGCATACAAACCGCCGCGCCACATCTCCTGCTTCGCCTCATGCGTCGGCATCTGATCCATTTCCATCCGGATCTGTGAAAACGTCTCCTCGGACGGTTTGAACGGATACCACGCCACCTCCAGCATCTTCACCATCGCGATGGCCGCCACCACGGCGGTGAACCACGCGAGAAACCCCGGCCCCCGCTTCGCCGAGTGCCACGAGACGAAACCCAGCACCCACGCGAATCCCACCATGCAGGCCACCATCGCCCAGCCCGCCGGACTCCGCCACGCATACGCGCTGACCACGTTGAACATCGGACTGAACGTTTCTCCCGTCGCGAAATTCCATGGCTCTCCGTCCGCCGCGATGTGTGCCACCGCGAACAGCACCGGGATCAGCATCAACACTCCCTTGCAAACAAGAGACAGCAGATTTTCCAAACGGGTTTGTAGGCGCGGATTCGGGATTTCAGGATTCATCGGTTGATCGGGTTGGGTGTGGGTTGCGGCGATTGCGAAAACCAAGCTGCCACGATCCGTCGCGGCCGGGTATCGCCGAGATCGCATGTCACATGACTGCGCGGTCATGAACCGGTGGATTGACACCCTCCCCGAGTGATGTAGGATTTACAGCATGACGCGCACCCAGATCCAGCTCCCGGACGAGCTTTACCAGCGGGCCAAGGCCTTCGCCGCGCAACGGGAACTTTCCCTCGCCGAGGTCACCCGCCGTGGCTTGGAGTTGTTTCTCGACCGCTTCCCAAGCACCGAGCCAACCCGTGCCGCCTGGACGCTTCCTCGCGTCGATGCGGGCGGCATCAAGGTTCCTTTGGAAACCCTTCGCAGCATCGCCGCCGATGACGAAAGCAATCGCAGCCTCGCCGACCGATGATCTCGCTGGATACCAACATCCTTTTGCCCGCCGTCGAATCCCGCAATGCCCATCACTCGAAGGCGGCGGCGTTTCTGGAATCCCTCCAGGATCGCCAGGACGTCGCGATCTGTGAATTCATCCTGCTCGAACTCTACGTGCTGCTGCGCAACCCCGCCGTGCTTGCCAAGCCCCTCTCGCCCGCCGCCGCCGCCGATGTCTGCGAGGCCTTTCGCCAACACCCCCGTTGGCAAGTCATCGGCTTCCCTCCTGACAGCCGGGACTTTCATGACGCCTTCTGGCCGAAACTCCGCGAAGCCGACTTCGCCCGCCGCCGCGCCTACGATTGGCGGGCCGCGCTCCTCCTCATCCAACAAGGCGTCACCGAATTCGCCACCGTCAACGAAAAGGACTTCCACAACTGCGGCTTCAGGCGGGTCTGGAATCCGCTTACTGCGGGTTGAACCCTATTAAGTCGAAATCGTCGATTGCCACTGAATCCAACATGAATACCCAAGCTCTCCCAGCCTCTGTCTCCGCCTCCAGTTGGACGACGATCTCATTCACACCGAGCACGAGAATACCGAACGAATCGAACGCACTGTCCAGACCGATAACAAGGAAATTGACTATTTTTCCGACTACTTTACGGTGTCCCTCGTGATCACGCGCTCCTCACCGCCGAAGACCCTTTCCGTGAGCGAATTCAAGACCCATTGCACCGACGCGCTGCGGGAGGTCGAAACCACCGGAATCCCTCTCCAAATCACCCGCCACGGCAGACCGGTGGCGATCGTTTGCAAGCCCGGCGATGATTCCATCACGCAATCCAAGGCGAAATCCTTACGTGATTGGATGGGCTCGCTCGCCGGAACCATCGAGTTCGCAAACGACTACGATCCTGCGGAACCTGCCTTCTCCCCGCAAGACTGGGAGGATCATCCGGCCAACCGCACGGAGCCATGAATTACCTGCTCGATACCAATGCCTGGCTCCAGCTCGGACAGGCACCCACCCAGATTCCGCTTCGAGTTCGGAAAATCCTCATGGCCGAGAGCACCATCGCTCTCTCGCCCATCAGCATCATCGAGATCGCCCAAAAACAAACCAACGGCCGGCTCACCCTCAGCGCTCCCCTCGAAGAATGGGTCTCCAAGGCGCTCTTCAATGGCTTGAAACTCCTCACCCTCACCCCGGAAATCGCCTGCGACGCTTACCGAATTCCTGATTTCCACGGCGATCCCGCCGATCGCATCATCGCCGCCACCGCCCGCGCCCATCACCTCACCCTCGTCACCTGTGATCGGAAGCTCATCGCCAGTCCTCATGTGAAAACTCTTTCCACCCGCTGAACCCCGGAATACGACCTGCGCTTCAGTCGCTACTTCGGAACCTCTCCCGGCTTCTGGCTCCGCCTCCAGCTAGACTACGATCTGATGCGCGCCGAGCGCGAGGATCGCGAACCGATCCAACGCGAGGTCCAGCCACACGCGGCGTGAGATGCCGGAAGTGTTGGGATGCGCAACCTGACCCGAAATACGACGGCGGCGAGGAATTGGTGATGCCCGCCGTGGTGTGGGCCTCACTGGCCATGCGCCGTCTTGACTCTCCCACTATTCTGAGCATTCGTTCACCCATGACAGTGGTTGCAGAAAAACTACGAACAGAATTGACGAAGCTCGACGATGCGGAGCGCGGCGAATTGGCTCATTTTCTGATTCAGTCCCTCGACCCGTCATGCGACGAGGATGCGGAAAGCGCTTGGGATGTGGAACTGAAACGCCGGGCGGACGAGATCCGGAACGGGCAAGCGATTGGAGTGCCTGCCGACAAGGTGTTCTCAGAGATCCTCACCAAACATTCGTGAAGCCGGTCGAATTCCACGTCGCGGCGAAAGCTGAACTCGATGATGCTGTTTCGTTTTACGAGAGCCGGGCCAAAGAGCCGGGCCAAAGGGCTTGGCTTGGATCTCATTGAAAAAGGCAGGGAGGCCGTCAGAAAAATTCAGAAACACCCGGAAACTTGGGCTCCGCACGGGCCGGGTGGGTTTCGCAAGTTTTTCGCAGATCGATTTCACTACACCATCTTCTATCTGGAACTGCCCGATGTCATTTGGATCGTCGCCATCGCGCATGGCAGGAGACGACCCGACTACTGGAGCAAACGGCGGCGTTGATGACTTGCCCGGCTGATGGGCAACCCGTTCATGAGAATCAATCAACAGAGGCGCTTGGTTTTCCGTTGGAATGACGGCAAGGCGTCTGATGTAAAAATCACCGACTACCATTGACGACGATGAAACGAAACACCGACTTGCTACCGCTGCCCAACTTCTTCGCGGAGACTCTCCGCGAACCCCTCGCTTCACAGTCGTCACCACCCTGGTGGATCAAAATTTATCTCCAAAACACGAAAAATGTTACAATGCGAGGACTGACCCGAAACATGAGGCGGATGCGCTTGCGCCTGCGGTGCCGAAACTGGAAGCGAAGAACTTGAACCGCCAAGACGCCAAGAGCGCCAAGGAAGGTTTGGCGAATTCTTCCTCTGACTCTCAACTCAAGACTCTCAACTCTCCGATCTCCGTGCCGCACTTGCAGCGGATCTGCAACCTCTCGGCGATGCGCTTGCAGGGGCGATGCAGGCCGGGGATCTGCCCGCGATGCAGGCGGCGCTGCGGAAGATTTCCGAGAACATGCCGGAACTGGCGGGGGATGCGGCGAATCTAGCGGAAGTGCTGGCGGGGCAGTTTACCGGGGCATTCCTAGGGAATGACGCGGAAGATGTGGCAAACGCTGGATTTAATCCGACTCAGCCGCGCTTACGCGGCAAATGGTCCGGCGAAGGCGATGGTGGCGGTAAATCTTCCGATGATTCAATCCGCGACGCCTATCGATATGCGGCGAAACGCGCGACTCCGCGTCCTGCCCTCAATCCAACGGAATGGGCGTCCCGCGTCGGAACCAAGGTGAAACTGACCGGCGGAGAGACGGCGGAAATCGGCAGCTACAACACGGTGAACCATCAGCTCACGGCCTACGTGAAGGACGGCCAAGGAAATGCCCATCCGGTTTATCTGGGAGCGGATGACATCGCCGGTGCAGGTTCACGCTCGGGACAGGGAAGTGTCGCGGAAATCAACAAAGGCCGCGCGGCAGCGGAAAGGATTCTAGCGACCCACCAGGACCAAATCAGCGCTATCACCCACCCGGAAATCGGGCCGATTGATTTCCGCTGGGGAAATTCCAAGGGGGGCATCCAACACATCGCGGACAAGCATGGCAGGGAGACCGTTCTCCAACTGCCACAGATGATCATGGACGGCAAAGTCCGCCGCGCAGTGAAACGCGTCTATGTGGAAGCGGAACATTACACGGTGATGTTCGCCACGGATCACTTCAACTCCCCTTCCAACCACTGGGTCCTCACCGGCTACATGCACCATGAAAAACAGGCCGGTGAAACCGGAGCGGGTTAAGACACTCCGGCCCTACGCAGAATGGATCGACACGTTTTAGATCCAGACTGGGAGCGGCCAACGAAAAATTACCATGAAACCAAACCTCTTCAACTCCATTTTCCTCGCTCTTACCAACCGCGAAAGCGTGGAGAACAGCGGCACTGCGGACGCCCGCGAAGCCGCCATCGCCAACGCGCTTGATCCCTCCGAGGGCATCGACTTCTCGGACACGGCGGATGGCTGGTTCAAAATCTCGCCTTATGGTCAATTCCGGGGCAAGGTGCCGGGCCGCCCGCAGACGGTCTCTCTGGACAATGCCGCCGCGATGGTGGAGGAGTTCAATTCGGTGCTCGGGAAGCTGGGCCGGGCCTTCCGGGGCGTGCCAATCTATCACGGCCACCCAGATGTGGACCCGGAGATCTGGACGGATGACCGGCGGATCGGGAAAGTCACCAAGCTCGAAGCCCGCGCCGATGGGCTGTGGGGCCTCGCCGAGTGGAACTCCATCGGCCAAGAAAACAAGGCGGAGGGCTGGTGGATCTATCCGTCGCCCCGCTGGGACGCGCCCGCCTGGAAAAACTCATTCACGCCGGATCGGTTGATCTCCATCGGCCTGACCAACACGCCGCGCATCCTGGAAAGCGAGCCGGTATTCAATTCTCAGTTAGAAAATGAAAACAACACCATCATGGACCCAAAATTGATCCGCGAAAAACTCGGCCTCGCGCCGGAAGCCACCGACGAGGAAGTCCTCGCCAAGATCGACAGCCTGACCACTGCCGCGACCTGCTCTCCACCAACTTCTGCACCAAGGAGGAAAACCACGCCATCGCCCGCGCCCTCGACGACGCTGATTTCCGCTCTCCCTACGGCCGTGAGCTCTCGAAAATCCTCCGCCACGGCGTCGGCATCCACCACGCCGGCCTCCTTCGGAAATTAATCGATCAAGGTTACAAGATACTTGAAATCAGATCGAATTCATTAGCTAATAATGCGCCTTCTGCGCAGCAATGCACCTACCGATCCCAAGGCGACAAGACTGCAAATGGAAGTCTCCGGGATGGCACCGGCAGCGATTGCCTTGCCGGGTTCCGTCTCGTAGCCACAGCCATAAATCCGTGTCTGGTCGTGTAAAGTCGGCTCGGAGCCATCCCCGATTTGTAATCCATTGCCAAATTTGATCCAGCCATAGTGAATCTCGCCATCGATTTTGACTTGAACCCCGGCATAGCCAGTTTTGTTGAGGAAAAACCCCCCTTTGCCAGTGTCGTATGTCACATGGAGATTTCCCACCGAATTCCCCAGAGGATTGACATGATAGCCACGTGGGAAAGAGAAATCGGGAATTTCATTTGGTGTATTTGCGCCGATAATGGCACCCGGCTCCAGTCGATATACGGTCGACTCATTCTGCAACGGAAGGTTTGGAAGGTATCCAAGAAAACCTACATCACCGTAGGAGCTGATGTTTCCAGCTTTACCATTGAAGCCCACCCACACATCTCTTTTGCCGTCGCTATTGATATCGATGTCATAAGAACGGAACAATGGGTTATTACCGTTAGCCTGCACTACATAAGTGGGATCAAGCTGGGTAAATATAATCGATGCGTTGGCCCGCGTTGGTAAAAATGCCTGGCCACCCACCAGAAATACTAGGGTGACCAGGCGTAGAAAGCCATGGCGTATGAGACATCCACAAAATAGACGATTTTCAGTCATGGCGTCTTGATGGCCGAAATTTATTTACCCCAATCACACCTGCATCGACGGTCCCGTTTGTCTTCCAATGAACGATTGTTCCATTGGGTTGGCAGAATGTCAGAGATCCTGGAGGACCGGACATCCCTGGCGGCAGCGCGACCGCAGCATCGTCAAATGCTTTTTGCCTTGCCGCACTGATCGCTTCATGGCGTGCAAGGCCACGAGCTCTCAGCTCAGCCATCTTTGAGCCAACGGTGCCAAGGGCACCCGAAGCATTGCGCATCGGCTGGTCTGTTTGGATAGGGCCGGAGACTGTAGATCTACCCGCTGATTTTGGGACCGCTACCGGCGCGGTAACTTCATCTGCGGTAGCTGTGAGTGGAAGTGATAGCGCGCCAAGTAGGCAAGTTCGTAATTTAGGCTTCATTGTTTTTGTTAGTTAGATTAGTGCTTCTACAAGCACTGACAAACTACGGCGGCTTCATATTTCTGTGACACACGAATCTCGTGACAGTATTGCCACCTTGAGACAGAGGCACTCTTAGCCGGGTTTTTATGGGACGGCGGAGAATAAGACCTTAGTATTTTATTTCGCTCTCTCTTCACCTCATTTCGCGGCAACCGCAAAACATCGTGCCTCTCCGCGATCTTTACGCCTTGCGGAACCTCTTCTTCCTTGAATCGTCCCCGTGAATGGGGTCGTAGCTCACCGATTAACATCAAGCAGGCACGAAGCGCAGTTCGACCTTCCGACCTAGAGCGGCGGCGGCTTTCCCGAGGCTTGCCACGGGGAGTGAAGGGTTTGAGGGATCGAGCATCCGGTCCAGTGAGGCCCGGCT
>JANMJJ010000110.1:0-14643 GCA_031371325.1 Akkermansiaceae bacterium
GAGTCCAAGCGGTGGTCGATGTTCGCCAGCAGCCGCTCGCCGGTGAGGGAATCGACGATTTCGCCTTCGAACGAGACCCGGGAAACGAACGACGCGACTTCGGCGGAACCGAGGTTGCCGGTGAGGGTTGCTTTGGCACCCTGGTGGACGGTGGTGACCGGCGTGCCGGCCTTCTGGCCTTCGATCACGTCAGTTAGAGCGGTGCGGACCCGGAGGGTTTTCGGGCCGGCGACGCTAACGGACTTCAGCTCGCCCGCGATCTGGCCGCGCAGCGCGTCGCCGAGATAGGCGGCGAGTTGTTGCTGCACTTGCGGGCTGATTCCCGGGGTGGCGACGATGGTGGTCACCGGGTCGATGATCACGCTGTCGTATTTCTTCAGATCGGTGCCGGGCTTCACGTAGGCGGAAACGGCGTCGGCCGTGCCGTAGCCGCCGTCCATCTGTTTGTAGTTGGATAGAAATCCGGACGGGGATTTGCCGCCGGTGGCGCAGGAGGAAAGCGTGAGGGCGGTGCCAGCGGTGGCCAACAGGCCGAGTCGAGTGATGGTGGTCATAGGGTGGATGGTTGGGGTTCGAAACGGCCGCCGGTCAGCGCGGGGGTTCGCGACGTTTTCTGTCATGCATTCGGGCCGAGGTCAAGGAATCCGCCGCCGGGGAAACCGGACATCGATATTTCAGATTTGAACCACAAATGAACGGGATGAATGCAGATGGAAGAAGGGCAAGCTGAAGCTTGGACTCCGGAGAGTCGCTTGGACCGACCGGAAACCTTTCCTGAATTCGCACTGGTTTTCCGCCAACATCCGAAGATGCGGATTCCATCAACTTCGGAGTTTGAGAAACGGGAATCACCACCCATGCTCCGGCCCACGATGAACATCCTCGGCAAGAACCTGCTGATTCTCGCGTCCGCCGGGTCGGGCAAAACGTTTCAACTCGGCAACCGGGTGATCGGCCTGGTCGCCAAGGGCGTGGCGCCGGAAAAAATCGTGGCTCTAACATTCACGCGCAAGGCCGCCGGGGAATTCGCGGACTCGGTGCTGACCAAGCTGGCGGCCGCCGCGAGCGAGGAGGCGGTGGCTGATAGACTGCGGGGCGATTTGGCGCTGCCGGACGCGGATTTCGGCGAGGCACTGGAGCGGGTGGTGCGGGCCTTGCCACGGCTCACGCTGGGGACGATGGACAGCTTTTTCGCCCGCGTGGTGCGTGGCTTCCAATACGAGCTCGGCCTAACAGGCGGGAAGTTCGATCTGTTGGAAGGCCCGCGGGCGGTGGCGGCGGCGGATGAAATCCTCGCGACGATCCTGGGAGAGACGCTGGAGGACGCGGGTGGCGACGATTTCCTGCATGCGTTCCGCCGGGCGACCATCGGCAAGGAGGAGCAAAAGGTGATGGAAGGGCTGCGCGGTTTCGTGAAAAGCTGGCAAAGCCGGTATCGCGCCGGACATGACTTGGAATGGGGGCCGCCGGCTCTGGCAGGCGTCCGGCTGGAAGATTGGGAAGAGCACAAACACGAGCTTGCAGCCAAGGTCGTGCGCGGCCTCGACGGCCTCGAATACACCCGCAAAGGCCAGCGCGAAGCCTTGGAAAAGGTGATTCAATCGCTAGTCGATCACACGATCGGCAGCGGCAGCCTCGGCAGCGCGTCTGGCATGCTGGAAAACGTGATGTCGGCCGCCGCTCGCGAGAACGGCCCGCTAAGCGTGAAGTATTACAAGGAATTTCTCATCGGCGGACCGGCGGGCGACGCGCTGCGGGAGCTGGTGAATCTGGCGGCCCGCTGCGAGCTGGCGGCGGCGCTCCACCGGACCCGCGCGGTGCGCGAGGTGGTTTCGGTGTATGATGCCCGCTGTGAGAAACAACTCCGCCGCCGCGGCCTGCTAGGCTTCGATGACGTGAAAGTCCTGATGGGCGAGTGGGTCCGGGGCGAGGACGCCCGGCTGCGGCGCGAGGCGGTGGATTTCCGGCTCGACTCGCGTTACGAGCATTGGCTGCTAGATGAGTTCCAGGACACCAGTCGCGCCGACTGGATGGGCTTGCTGCCGCTCATCGACGAAGCGGCGGGCGAGGGCGAAGGGACGATGTTCATCGTGGGCGACCGCAAGCAGGCGATCTATGCGTGGCGCGGCGGCGAGGTGGGATTGTTCGATGAAGTCATCCGCCGTTACAGCGGCTGGGGGTTGGAAACCGAGCCGATGTCCGAGTCTTGGCGCTCGTGCCCCGAGGTTCTCGCGCTGGTGAACCAAGTTTGCGGCGATCCCGCGACGCTGCGCGAACTTTTCGGCGAAGCTGCGGCCAAGTGGGACTGGCAGGAACACTTTTCTGCGGAGCCGCTGACCGGCCCGGCCAAGCGCGGGGAAGCCCGGGTGGAGGTGGTGGATGGAAAATGGGAAGAGCGGCTGGAGCGGCTCGCGGGATTGTTAGGAGAACTCGGAGTCGGCGAGCGGCCGATGACTTGCGGCGTATTGGTGCGGAGCAACGCGAAGGTGCGGGAGGTGGCGGACGAGCTGCGGGCGAAGGGCTTCGACGTGATCGAGGAAGGCCGCCGCGAGCCGGCGAAGGACAATCCGGTGGGCATCGCGCTGGGGCATTTACTCAAGTGGCTGGCGAATCCGGCGGACGCGTTCGCCAAGGAAGTGATCGAAATGTCGCCGCTGGCAGCGACCTTGCAGGCGAGGTTCGGCGGGCATTGGCAGCAAGTGTGGGAGGGATTGTTAGGTGTGGCGTCGGAGGCGGGCTTCGCGGGCATGATCGAGGAAATCGTCGAGCCGTGCTGGGCGGAGTGGTCGGACTTCGGCCGCCGCCGGGCGGGCGATGTGATGGCGGCTCTCGCCAGCCTGGACGCGCAAGGCGGAGCTACGCCGCGGGAAGCGGCGGAATGGATCGAGCGGTTAGAAGTTTCCCAAAGCCCGGGCGTCGCGGCGGTGCAGGTGATGACGATCCACAAGGCGAAGGGCCTCGGCTTCGACGTGGTGGTGCTGCCGGAGGTGCCTAACGACAGCATTCCTGCGGCGCAGTTTTTCGACGTGGCGGAGGGCGACGGATGGATCACCCAGACGCCGCCGAAGTGGGCGCGGGACTTGCTTCCAGAAATGCGCGAGGCGGAAGCGAACTGGGCCGCGGGCCAGCGCTACGAAGCGTTCTGCATGCTGTATGTCGCTCTAACACGCTCGAAGCGCGGCCTCTATGTTTTGCTGGAGCCGCCGTCCGCCTCGCAGGACGCGGACAAGGCGTCGCTGGCGAACTGGCTGGCGAAATCGGTTTCCTCGGACGGCCAACCCGGCACGGTCTATCAGTCGGGATCGCCGGACTGGGTGGAAGGCATTCCCCGGTCCAGCCGTGCGAAGAACTCCACCGCGCTCCCGCCTCTAATCGGCGGCGTGGCCCGTCGCGAGCGGACGACCCCGAGCGCCGCGAAAAAGAAGACCGGTGCTGCGGTGACCCATTCCGCGAGTGGCATGAAGTTCGGCAGCGAGGTGCATCTGGCTTTCGAACAAGTCGGTTGGGTGGATGAAACAAATCCCGTTGTGCCAGCCGGCGATGGCGGCAAGGTGGTGGCCGGATTGCTGGCGATTCCAACCCTGCGCAGGCTGTTCGAACGCAACGGACGCGTGGTGGAACTTTTCCGCGAGCAACCGATCGACGCGATCGTCGATGGCAAGTGGCTGAGCGGTGTGATGGACCGGCTGCACCTCCACCGCGATTTGTCCGGCGTGGTGACGCGTGTGGAGATCATCGATTTCAAAACGGATGCGCTCGATGAACTCGGCAAGCTGGTCGATCGCTACGCCGCACAGATGAATGCCTACCGCGAAGTCATGGCCCGCGCCTATCCGCATGCGCGGATCGAATGCATTCTGCTGTCAACCCGTTGCCGGGATTGGGTGGCTTTGTAGCATCGCCGTGCTGGGTGCATTTCGCGGGATTTTCCGCCCCGATCCGCGCATCGGATTGCCAAGCGGGCGAATGCAGGCTCCAATGTTGTCGCCATGAGCACATCCCTCCTAACCACTCACCCCGGCTTGCGAAAATGGGTCGATGAAATAACCACCCTCTGCACCCCCGACCGCGTCGAGTGGTGCGACGGCTCGCAAGCCGAATGGGACCGCCTCACCTCCCTGATGGTGGAAAAAGGAACCTTCACCCGCCTCAATTCCGCGAAGCGCCCCAACTCTTTCCTCGCCCGCTCGACGCCCTCCGACGTCGCCCGCGTGGAAGACCGGACGTTCATCTGCTCCAAGCGTCCCGACGAGGCCGGCCCCACCAACCACTGGGCCGATCCCGCCGAAATGCGCGCCAAGCTGAAGGAAAAATTCGCGGACTCGATGAAGGGCCGGACGTTGTATGTCATCCCGTTTTGCATGGGTCCGTTGGACTCGCCGCTCGCCAAGATCGGCGTGGAAATCTCCGACAGCCCTTACGTGGTGGTGAACATGCGGATCATGTGCCACATGGGTTCACATGTTTTGAAGCGCCTTGAAGATGAAGCGAACGGCACAACCCCGAGGAAACGCGACGGCCATGGCCAATTCATCCCGAGCCTTCACTCCGTTGGTGCGCCGTTAGAACCTGGCCAAGCGGACACCACTTGGCCCTGCAATGATGATAAATACATCGTCCATTTCCCCGAGACTCGCGAGATCATGTCCTATGGCTCCGGTTATGGCGGGAATGCCTTGTTAGGGAAAAAGTGCCTTGCCCTGCGCATCGCCTCCAACATCGCCCGCGAACACCAATGGATGGCCGAGCACATGCTCATCGTCGGCATCCACGCGCCGGACGGCACCAAGACTTATCTAACTGCCGCGTTTCCCTCCGCCTGCGGCAAGACCAATCTGGCCATGCTCATCCCGCCGCAAGCCTATCTCGATGCAGGCTGGAAGACCTCCATCGTCGGCGACGACATCGCCTGGCTGTGGCCTCACGCGGACGGCAAGTTGCACGCGATCAATCCGGAAACGGGATTCTTCGGCGTCGCTCCCGGCACCGCCTACGACACCAACCCGATCGCCATGGAGTCGATGAAGGAAAACACGATTTTCACCAACGTCGCCCTAACCGACGACGGCGACGTCTGGTGGGAAGGCATGACCCAGGACCAGCCCGCGCATCTCATCGACTGGACCCACCAGGACTGGACGCCGGATTGCGGTCGCACCGCCGCCCACGCGAATGCCCGTTTCACCGCGCCCGCCGTGCAGTGTCCGACCATCGATCCCGAGTGGCAAAACCCCGACGGTGTGCCCATCGACGGCATCGTCTTCGGCGGTCGGCGGCCGACCACTATGCCGCTCGTCTATCAGGCGTTCAACTGGAGCCACGGCGTTTACGTCGGCGCGACCATGGGTTCGGAAATGACCGCCGCCGCCGCCGGCACGATCGGCAAGGTCCGCCGCGACCCGATGGCGATGCTGCCGTTCTGCGGCTATAACATGGGTGCCTACTTCGGCCATTGGCTGGAGATGCGCCGCTATCTAACGAACTTGCCGCGCTTTTTCCACGTCAACTGGTTCCGCAAGGACGAGGACGGCTCGTTCCTGTGGCCCGGCTACGGCGAGAACATGCGGGTCCTCGAGTGGATCTTCAAACGCTGCAACGGCACCGCCGCCGGCCACGAAACCCAGATCGGATGGACCCCGGCGTTCGAGGATTTCAACATCGCCGGCCTCGCTGGCTTCACCAAGGAAAGCTACGACAAGGTCATGGCTTTCAATCGCGCCGAGTGGAAAGCCGAGCTCGTCAGCCAGGGCGAACTGTTCATCGACCTCTACGACCACTTGCCGAAGGAACTCATCTTCCAACGCGAGTTGCTGGCGGCGCGGCTGTCGTGATCTAACGGCGGCGTGACATTCGCTTCACGGTGACGGAAATCTGAACCTGCCGCACCATCGGTGCGTCGTCCCTCAGGCTAGGGTTGGTTCGCGGAGCGAGCCTACCCTAGGAAATCAAGAAACGACAATAAGGTTATTACTCCTCACTTGCTGCGAGCTCGGCGACGCTGATCCGGTCGCGCTTTTTCAGGAAGAACAACGCACCCAGCCCGGCCCACAGCACATTGCACGCAAAGCCGGCGAGCGAGGCGGCGACGGCGGTTTCTGGTGGCACGCCAGCGAGATCCTTCATCAGCACCTCGAACAATTTCTCGCGGACGCCGACGCCCGCGATCGAGATCGGCATGCCGCTGATAGAGTCGATCACCGGCATGGCGGAGATGACCGCAGTGTATTCCGCTTTGCCACCGACGGCACGCATGCCGCAGTAATACGAAGAGAAGTAAGCAAACAACATCAGGAACGAAACCATCAATCCGCCGAGTGCATACTTCCAGTTCTTTCGATAGACATCATATAACTCCGGGATCTTCCTCATGAACGGCCAACGGGCGAAGCGGCCGTTGCCATGGATCCGCCGGTGTACCGGTGGCGAGGCGCAGATGAAGATCAACACCACCATCGCGAGGCCACCGCCCAGATAGAACCACGCGAAATGGATCACCCCGCGGCCGAGGATACTTTGGTTGACGATGGCGTCGAACCTCGCGACCGAGATGATGAAAAACAAGACCGCGACCGAAACCAGACCCGCGAGGTGGTCCGCCATCACGGCCATCGCGATGACGAGTTTTTTCCCGGGGTGATCGCGCATCAGCAGGATGATCCGCGCCGCATCACCACCGAGTCCGCTAACCGAAGCCAGGCTGAAGAGGCTGTCGATCATTGTCAGCTCGACCGCGCGGCCGACGCTAACAGGCAACGACTGGCCGCGTAAGAACAACCACCACCGCAGCCCGTGGAAGACGATGGAAGCGCCGGCCAGCGCGGCTCCGCCGGCCAGCCAGCGGTAATCGACGGCCCCCGGCCGGGTGAACACCGAGCGGTCGAATCTCACCTGGGAAAACGCCCACCACAGGCACAGCCCGGTGAGCGCCAGCTTGAGCAAGAAGATCAGGAACGCTTTCATGCCGACCGGGGAACACCCAAAAACGCCTAAGCGGATTTCTCAATCTCCCGGGCGATGGTTTCCACGCTTTCCAAGATCCCTTTCGCCGCGTCGGAGTTGCCGATTTTCAGGCCGAAATGTTTTTCCAGGCCGACCACTAACTGCAAGGCATCCACCGAGTCGAGGCCCAGGCCACCGCTGCCGAAAATCGGGATCGTGTCGCTGATATCCGCCGGGGATTGTTCGAGCATCAGCTCGTCCACCATCACTTCCTTGATCTTCTGTCGGAGTTCCTCGCCTTGCATGATATATTAGTTAGAAAATTCCGCCGTCGATTTTCAGGGCGGCCCCGGTGATATAGGCCGCGTCGTTGCTTGCCAGAAAATAAACGGCGGCGGCGACTTCCTCCGGTTTGCCGAAGCGGCGCAGCGGGATGCCGCGTTGGGCAGTTTTCCTCGCCTCGTCATCCATGGCGGCGAGCGCCTCAGTCTCGATGAAGCCGGGCAGCAGCGAGTTCACGGTGATGCCCGCGCGTGCGACTTCCTTGGCCAGCGTCTGGCCGAGGGCGACCACGCCGGCCTTGGCGGCGGCGTAGTTGGTCTGACCTAACGGCGGCAGCACCGCGCTGAGCGAGGCGATGTTGATGATGCGGCCGAAGCGCTGGCGCATCATCGGCGTGACCGCCGCACGGCAGCCGTGGAACACTGAGTCCAGATTCGCGGCGATCACCGAGTGCCAGGTCTCGTCGGGCATCGCGGCTAACAGGCAGTCGCGGTGCATGCCCGCGTTGTTGATCAGCACGTCGAGGCGACCGTCGGTTCTGAGGATTTCCTCGATCGCCGATTTCCAAGCCTCGGGGTCGGTCACTTCCAGATCGAGCAAACGGCAGCGTCCGGCGTGTTCCGCCGCGAGGATCTCCGCTTGCCCACGGTTCGCCCGGACCCCGAGCCAAACGCGGGCTTCGGGATCATGACCGAGGAAATAGCGGGCGATCCCTAGACCAAGCCCGCCGTTTCCTCCCGTGATCAAAATCGAACGCACGCCGCGAGCATCACCGCCGCGCCAACGGGGGTCAATTTCAATACCGGAGTGCCGCATCTTTGAGCCGCAGCCTCGCTGTTCCGCCGCTGCCACGCAGGCCTAACCGATCGGCGCGTTGTCCGGCTTCCACTTGATGTTGCAGCCGCTGCTCGGGTACGGGCGGGCCAGCGGCTGCTCGCCACCCAGCATCCGCCGCACCGCTTCACGCAAGTCGCCGCCGTGGGGTTGCAGGCCGCTGCGCGGGCGGGAGTCGTCGAATTGTCCGGCGTAAAACAATTTCCCCATGCGGTCAAAAAGGAAGAAGTCCGGCGTGCAGACCGCGCCATGGGCCTTGGCGACCGCCTGCGATTCGTCGAGCAGGTAGGGAAAATCCCAGCCCCGCTCGGCCGCGAACGCCGTCATCGGCTCCGGGCCGTCCTGCGGGTATTTTGCGAGATCATTGGAATTGATTGCCACCGTGTTCACGCCTTGGGCTGAAATTTCACGGGCGAATTCGCCCACGGCGTCCGCCAGATGGACCACGAACGGGCAATGGTTGCAGGCGAAGATTACCAGCAGCCCGCCGTCACCGGCGGCATCCGCACGGGTCAGCATTTTACCATCGGCATCGGGCAGTGAGAAATCAGGTGCGGCGTCTCCCGGACTGAGTTGGAAGGAAGATTGGACTTCGGACATGGCGGCAGCGTATCACGAATCCCATTCCGGCAAAACGGTTTTCCGCCTTTGACCCGGAGCGGTTCCGCTGCAAGCTTCTTCCGCCATGCCAGCCGGACTTTCATCCGCAGAACTTCTCCGCTACTCGCGTCACCTGCTCATTCCGGCGGTGGGCGAGGCCGGACAGTTGCGGCTGAAAAACGCGGCGGTTCTGTTGATCGGAGCCGGTGCGTTAGGGTCGCCCGCCGCGCTCTATCTCGCTGCGGCCGGCGTCGGCAGGCTGGGGCTGGTCGATGCGGACCGGGTCGATGCTTCCAATCTCCAACGACAAATCCTGCATGGCGAATCCTGGATCGGGAAACCGAAACTCGAAAGCGCCGCCGCCCGCCTGCTAGAGGTCAATCCCCATGTGCGGGTCGAACTCCACCCCGCGAGATTCACTCCTGCCAACGCGATGGAGATCGCCGGTGCCTATGACATTCTGGTCGATGGCTCGGATAATTTTTCCACCCGTTTTCTAACGAACGACACCGCGTTCTTGCTCGGCAAGCCGCTGGTCTATGGCGCGATCCACCGTTTCGAAGGCCAGGCCGGGGTGTTCGCGCCGCACCTCGGCGGGCCGTGCTACCGGTGTTTGCTGCCTCACCTGCCGCCGCCGGGCAGCGTGCCCTCGTGCCAGGAGGCGGGGGTGTTAGGCGTGCTTCCCGGCATCATCGGCTCCCTGCAAGCGATGGAAACCCTCAAGCTGATTCTCGGAATCGGCGTGGTGCCGCTCGGCAAGCTCACTTGTTACGACGCGCTCAACAGCGCGTTCCGCAGCCTCAAACTCAACCGCGATCCGCAATGCCGACTGTGCGGCGCCCACCCCGACATCCACAGCGTCTCGAATGCGGAGACCCATGCCACCGCCACCTGCGATTTTACCCCTGCAACTATGGAATCCATCACCACCACCGAACTGCGCGCCCGTCTCTCGGGGAAATTCGCCGGCTTGCTCATCGACGTCCGGGAGCCGGATGAATATGCCGTCGCCCACATCGAAGGCTCGCGCCTGATCCCTTTGAAAACCCTGCCGGATGAGTTAGACAGCCTGCCGACCGACCGCGAGATCCTCGTTCACTGCAAGTCCGGCGGGCGGTCCGCCAAGGCCGTGCAAGTGCTGCTGGGCCACGGCTTCACCCGCGTCAAGAACGTCGCCGGTGGAATCGATGCCTGGTTGGCTGATAACTAACTCCACGGCACCGCCGGATAGCCCGCGAGGCCTGCACTCGGGTTCACCATCCCGCCATGAAAGTTCCCCAACCCTTCCAGTATCAAGGGAGCAAAAGGTCGCTTGCCGCAGCGATCCTTCAATATCTGCCGGCGGGTCCGGGCGGATTGTCGAACCATTCGCGGGATCGGGGGCCATTTCCATCGCTTGCGCGGCAAGCGGCCGGGCAAGCGCGTTCTGGCTGAACGATTTGAAGGGACTATCAAGACTTCCCGAACGTGAAATCCACGCCCTTGCGGCCCCAGGCTTTGGTGAAATCTTCCTGGAGTTTCTCGAAGGTCCGGCCGTCTAGCAACACCTTGAGCGCGTCCTCGCCTTCCTTGCCGTCGCGCAGCGCCTTGAGGAACGCCTTGATGCGTTTGCCATCGCCATCGCCGTCGAGGTGCAGGAAGTAGTCCGTTAGAAGCAGGCCGCAGCCGTAGCCGAGTTGGGGTTGTTCCTGGAACGAGGCGTAGGTCTGGAGCATGAAGCTCTTCAAGGCGGGCATCTGGATTTTGGTGCCGAGCGCCCGGCCGCCCTTGTCCTTGGAGCCGTAGCCGGTGACGTAGTCGATGATGGATTTTTGGTTTCCCCGGACGCTGAAGATTCCCGAGCGATAGGGCGTGTTGGCAACGTATTCCGCGATTCCTTCCGAGAACCAGCCCATGGCACCTTCCGCGAAATACTCCTGCGGCGACAATTGATGGGTGAGCTCGTGGGGAATGGTGTTGCTGCTCTTGTCGTGGTCCAACATGTAACTGCTGCCGACGGGTTTCACGCCGAGGCTGGTCAGCGGCACCAGCACGGCATTCTTGCCGCCGATGAAAACGCCCGCAGACCCGGCCGGGCCGCCTGCACCGGTGTAGTCCTCGGATTTTTCGAAAAGAATGATCTGATATTTGCCGTCGGTTTTGATCCCGGCGTTGATCGCCAGGGGCAGCGTGCGGCAATACAAATGAGTGGCCTCGAACATCACCGCGAAGCCTTTGACCACCGATTTTGCGAGCCGGACATCACAGACGTAGCGGTAGTTGGCGCTCTCGTAAACGAAGCGTTTTTTATCGGTGTTCTCTTCCACCGTGTTGATCTCCGGGTCTTCGCTGAACCTGATGAGATCGGGCCACGGTGCGTCGAAATTGAGGGTCTTCCCGTCATCGGTCGGTGGCGTCCGGTTGGCATCGACGTATTTGCCGTCGGCCGCCGAAAGTTTCGCCAGCGGGTAAGGCACCTCGCGGCCGTCCTTGAGTTTGAGGATGACGGTTTGGTTTTCGACCCGCAGCATGGTCGCCTCGATCTTGCGGTCCTGGACATCGGTCCACGAGCGGACCTCGGCCGCCTGGGCAAGCGCGAGGAACAGGGGAAATACGGAAAGGAATCGCACGATGGAGATGGGTTACGGAGCGACAATAAGTCGATTTCCCGGCGAGTCGAGCAAAGGCTTGCCGCAGGCACAACGCCACGCTTTGCCTTCGCGAAGTTGATCGAGCCGGACCGAGCGGTCGGGGTGATTGATTACCCGCGCGCCGCATTTTCATCGCTCTCCCCGCGCATCCATGACCGACCCGAAGAAACCATGGCTCACGTGCTGAATCTTGCGTTTCCGGGAATCGATTCCGAGGCACTAATTGTGGCTCTTAAAGATCTGGTGGCGATTTCCAATGGCTCCGCCTGTAAGTCTAGCAGCTACGCTCCCAGCCACGTGATCAAGGCGATGGGTTACAGCGACGATGAAGCCAACGAAGCGATCCGCCTGAGTTGGTGCCACATGACTCCGGAGGTGGATTGGGAAGGGCTTGCGGCGCGGGTTCGGAGTCTGCGGTGAGGAACAAAAAAGTGATCAGGCCATCGCGAGTTTTGGAGCAGGGAGGATTTCTCTGGTGATCTGAGGGCCTTTTTCGGCGACGGCCTTGCTGAGATCAAATTCCGCCTGGAGACGAATCAATAGTGCTGCGGAAATGCCAAGGTAGCGCTCGAACCGCAAGGCGGTATCGGCGGAAACGCCCTTTCTTCCCGCGAAAACATCGCTGAGGCGGCTGCGCGGTTGGTGCGGAGTTTCATGGAGGCACCGTTGCAGTGGAATTTTCGCAATTCAACTCGGAATCATTTCCACCGTGACCAACGATTCAGGCGGCCTATGATCTGCCCATGCCGTTCAGCAACTTCGGACTCGGGAACGAGATTCTCCGCGCCATTCAAAAAGCAGGATACGTCCGCCCGACTCCGGTGCAGGCGGCGGCCATTCCCAAGGTGATGCAGGGCAATGACCTGATCGCCATCGCCCAGACCGGCACCGGCAAGACCGCAGCCTTCGTGCTGCCGATGCTCCATCGCATTTCCCGGTCTAACCAACAGGGCCAACCGCGCGGCACCAAGGCGCTCATCCTCGCGCCCACCCGCGAGCTCGCCGTCCAGATCATGGAAAACATCCGGGCTTACGGCAACGGCCTGCCGATCCGCGTGGCTGCCATCTTCGGCGGCGTCGAGGAAGACGCGCAGATCAAAGCCGTGCGCAAGGGCGTGGACATGATCGTCGCCACCCCGGGGCGGTTGATCGATCTGCTCGGTCGCCAGAAGATCGACTTCAGCCTGCTGGAAATGTTAGTCCTCGATGAAGCGGACCGCATGCTGCACATGGGATTTCTGCCGGACATCGAGACCATCGTCAGCGGTTTGCCCAAGCGGCGGCAGACTCTGATGTTTTCCGCCACCCTCTCCAAGGAGATCGAGTCGCTGGCGCGGCGGTTTCTCTATCAGCCGAAAATGGTCCAGATCGGCAAGCGCTCGAACCCGGCGGACACCGTGGCCCAGTGCGTCTATGAGGTGCCCGCGCATTTGAAAAACGCGCTCCTGCTGGAACTGCTGCGGCAGCCCGCCTTCACCCGGGTGCTCGTCTTCGTCCGGATGAAGGACGGCGCGAACCTGCTCACGAATTTCCTCAAGCTCGCCGGGGTGAAAGTCGCCCGGCTGCACTCCAGCTGCTCGCAGGAACAACGGCTGCAGGCGCTCCAGGATTTCAAGGACGGCAAGGTCCAGGTCCTCGTCGCCACCGACATCGTCGCGCGCGGCATCGACATCAACGGCGTCTCGCAGGTCGTGAATTTCGATTTCCCGGTAAACCCTGAGGACTACGTCCATCGCATCGGCCGCACCGGCCGGGCGGAGGCCCAGGGCGAGGCTGTTAGCTTCGTGCCCAAGGGCGATCTCAACCTGCTGGGCATCCTCGAGTTTTTCATCGGCCAGCGCCTTGAGCGCAAGCGGTTGCGGGGCTTCGACTACCACGCCACCGTCATCGCGCCCCAGCCGGGTGAAGCACCGGCGAAGCGCGACTGGCGCAAGCGCACCCGCGAAATCGAGGCGAAGCAGACCGCCAAACCCGCCCCGCCCGCGCCGAAAAAGCGGGGTGGCAAATAGGCTTCTGGCGGCGAAACTCATTCCCTCCTCTGCCCGGCGCTCGGATAAAAAGCGGCTGCCCCGGCCGAAATGTCTGCTATATGGTTACTTGCACGCCGCTCTGGGCGTTTGACAGAATTAGGGCATTTGGATAATCAACAAACATGAATGAGACGCCCAATGACGAATGGTATTACACCCGCGGGGGCGAGATGGTGGGGCCGATCAGTTTCCAGGAATTGAAGGCGAAGGCCGCGAATTACATGTTGAACCCGCCCTTGGATATGGTTTGGACTGAGGGGCTGGACGATTGGAAAGACGTTGCTGAAATCGAAGGGCTACACGAGACGAAAGGAACACCGCTTCCAGCGACCATGGGCAAATCGGCGGAAGGCGGGTGGTTTTACATCTTGAATGGCAAGCAAATGGGACCGGTGAGCATGTCCGAATTGAAGGACAAAATATCCGACACTTCGATCGAGCCACCGTTGAAAATGGTTTGGAGCGAAGGAATGGACCGGTGGTTGCCCGTGTATGAGGTTGCGGCCTTGTGCGAGCCGATCACCCATGATTCCACCAAAGGCAGCGGAATCTTGGGTAGCGGGCAGGACAAAAATTCCGAAGAAAACGTAATCGTCGGTTCCCGTGGCGCAGCCAAAACGCCAGCAGAGGCAAAAGCAGAAGCGGAGGCCTGGGCGCTACAATTTGCGAGGCTCAAGGCGACCGCCGAGGCGAAAGCGGCGGCGAAACAAAGGAAAGATGAAGGGGCACGGATCCTTGGGGCGAAAGCAAAATCGCTGGAAGAGGCGAGTGCCAAGGCTGCGGAAATTGCGAAACTCAAAGCGGAGGGTGAGTCCAACACGGCCGGAGAATCCACGGCTGCCGCCGCCGCAGAAGCGCGAGCGGAAGAAGCCGCTGCCTCGAAAGCACGGACGGAGGAAGAGACACGAGCCAAGGCCGCGGATGATGCGAAACTCAGCACCGCAGCTGAGGCCAAAGCGGCGGAAGATGCGGGTGCCGCCGCAGCGAAAGCGCGAGCCGAGGAAGACGCCAAAGCGACTGTTGCGGCGAAAGTGAGAGCGGAGGAAGAGGCCAAGGCGGCGGTTGCAGCGACAGCGCGAGCCGAGGAAGATGCCAAAGCTGCCGCTGCGGCGAAAGCGCGAACAGAGGAGGAGGCCAAGGCTGCCGCCGCGACGAAAGCGCGAGCGGAGGAGGATGCCAAGGCTGCCGCTGCCGCAAAAGCGCGGGCGGAAGACGAGGCGAGGTCCAAGGCTGCCGAAGAAACCAAATTCAAAACTTCCGAAGAGCGTCGAGTAGCGCAAGAGGCGATGATCAAATGTAGATCTCGTTCTAACCCGTATGAAGAAACC
>JANMJJ010000141.1:0-31182 GCA_031371325.1 Akkermansiaceae bacterium
GCACCCGCCAACCGTGACTCCCGCAGACCTTCTCCAGCCAATACAGGAACGACTCGTGATCCTCCTTCCGGATGAAGATCTGCTTCCCCCCATCTCCACGGGCCATCACATGATACACCGCTCCCGCGTATTCAAATCTCGTCTGTCTTGCCATGGGCCGAGATTCCTTCTCGAAATCATCCGGGTCAATCTTAAATTTTAAAGAATCTAGGACTGACCCCGTTTAGGACTGACCCCGTTTACCCGTTTATGACCCCGTTTACCGGAATGTGGCTAACAAATCACAGTTGGAAAAACTAGGACATGAATTCTTGTTTCCCGGAGTGGCCGGTGCCCTTGCGCCTCCTCTTCCGCTCCAGCGGCACCGTGAGTCCGAGCCGGGTGCCATTTCCTAGGCTGCTTTCGACCTGAAGATCCGCGCCCAGCGCCTCGGTCCGTTGTCGCAAGGCGCGCAACGTCGCGGGCCGCTCCAGCCGCTGCGGATCGATGCCCGCCCCGTCGTCGGTGATGGTGAGGCGGAATTGACCGGCGGTTTTTTCGACCCGGATTTCCACCTTGGTCGCCTTGGCATGGCGGATGATGTTGTGCAGGGCTTCTCGGAAAAACAGGAACAGGTGGCGGGTCGCCTCTTCGGGCAGCTCCACTTGCCAAGCCTCTTCGTCTGCGGAAAATTTCCACTCCAACGTCTCGAGCATGATCGAGCTGGTTTCACGCAAGTGCTCGACCGTGCCGATCCGGTGATCGCCTTCCGGTCGCAGCAACCAAACGATGTCACGCACGGCACTCACCGTTTCCGCAGCGATCCGCTGAATCCGCTTCAGTTCGTCCGATGGTCCGGAGCGGCCCTCGGCCAGATCGGCGAACATCTGGATGCTTCCCAGATTGCTACCCACTTCGTCGTGCAGGTCGCCGGCGATGCGTTCGCGCACTTTGAGCAGTTCCCGGTTCGCGTGGAGGCGGTAGCGGATCGGCAAGGCGATGATCAGGAAGGCTCCCGCCAAAATGAGAATCACAAGACCCGTCTGCCCCGTGCGCCGCCAGCCACTAACAAGGCGCGCGGCCTCGGCTTGCAGCTCGTGTCGGCGGGTTTCTAACCGCAGCCGCTGGTCCAGCTCGAGCATCCATTCGCGGGTTGAAACCAAACGCCCGTCCGGTCCGAATCCATCACTGAGAGCGGCAGGCGTCCAAGAGCGACCACCGGGGGCGAAAATCGGCTGCATCCCGTCCGGCGAGTGTACGGCCTTGCCAAGCACCAGATTCTTATCCCCTGCTAGAACCTCCACCTCGCTCAAGGCGAAAAACGCGGGAAAGCTCTCGAAGGCTTTCCACAGTTCCGTGGCCTCGATTTTGACATGACGCCCGCGGCTCGCGGCGAAGCTCACCTCCACCGGATTGTGGCCGGGATTGCCCAGCTCGCGCTTGGCGAGGATCGACCATTTGCCCTTTTCCCCGGACTCGCCTGTTTCGGAAACGGAAATCTCCAACTTCCGGGGAAACCCGAATCCGCTGGGCAAATCGGACGTCGGCCTCTTGGCCGGAATCAACCGGACGGCATCCAACGAAACGGATTCGCCCAGATCCACATACAACGATACCGCTTCGTTCGCATTCGTCCGCCCTTCGGACAACCAACCGATATTGGCGTGTTCCCCTGCCGGGACTTCCGGCAATCCCAGCGGCACCTGTTCATCGACCAGAAACGCGGGACTCCAGTCCCAGGAAGCCGACGGGTTGCTGCCGCCGAGGCCGTGGACCTCACCGCCCCGGGCAACGTTCCGCGCTCCTTCGAATGCCATCGCCTCGGCCCAGGCCTGCACGAAGATCCTATCCCCCTCGGAGTCCGGATTCAGCCGATCGCCGGAAATCCTCAATCCTGCCGCTTCCACGGGCGGCGACACCTGATAGACGAACGGATGCCCTTTGCGCACGGGATTGGCACGGGTATCCCGTTCGCGGGCCACGCTGCCGACCACCTCCCCTGCCGCGTTAATCAGCTCCACCGTGAACGCCACCGGCAAACCATACTGGGCGTCGAGTCCCTTGGCGTCGTAGCGCCGCGCTGGCACCAGCGCCACCAGATCCACCACCGCGCTTGCGGCCCAGCGGACTTCGACGGCACATTTGGAACCCCCAGCAGGACGCGCGGACGAATAAACACCGGCGTAGCCACCGGTGCCGCCTTGGTCGTCGATCGGGATCCGCGGCAAGCCCTCCAACCGGGGAGCCAGCCCGGCCAGTTCCTTTTCAATCTGCTTCAAGCGGCCCGAAAAAGCTCCCGCCAGCCGTTCGTCCCACGGTGCCTCAGCCCCGGCGACTTCCGCGATCAGGAAAAAAATGGCTAGAACCCTGACAAATCCGGTGACGCAACTCATGTGCCCGGCTGTCTAGCGCATCCGGGCCGCCGTAGGTAGCACGGATTTCGACGGCCCAGGAAAACCATTCCGAACCGGTTTTTCATGGCTCGTCATCCCGATCCGTGATGTGCAAGGTGCCCTCGTTCACCCGCCACCAGAACTCACCACGTTGAAAACTTTCAAAGAACTCGGCATCCCCGCCAACCTGATGCAAGGCCTGCACGAACTCGGCATCATCCATCCCACGGAAATTCAGGACAAAGCGATCCCCTTCCTGCTGGAGAACGGCGGCGACCTGATCGCCCAGGCCCAAACCGGCACCGGCAAAACCGCCGCCTTCGGCCTCCCCTTGTTGATGACGGTGAATCCGAAGTCCAGGGAGGTCCAAGCCCTAGTCGTCGCGCCCACCCGCGAGCTCGCGAAGCAAATCGGCAAACAGCTTTTCCGCTACACCAAGTTTTCCGAAAAAATCTTCGTCGAAGTCCTTTGCGGCGGTGACGACTTCGACAAACAAGTCGCCGCGCTGCAACGGCCGACCCACATCGTCGTCGCCACGCCCGGACGCTTGATCGACTTGATCCACAAGAAGGCGCTCACCCTCGTCGGCGTGAAGCATCTCGTGTTGGACGAGGCGGATGAAATGTTAAGCATGGGCTTCAAGAAGGAACTCGTGAAAATCTTCGGACTGACCCGCGCCCGCAAAAGCACCTGGTTGTTTTCCGCGACCATTCCGGATGCCATCCACGGACTGATCAAGGACTGCATGTCGGGCAAGCCGCACCTGCTGAAAATCGACAAGGCACATGTCGTCAACCGCGACATCGACCACCAATTCGTCATTTGCAGCCGCGATGAAAAAACCAATTTCATCTCCACCTTCCTCAAGCGTCAGAAGGACAACCGCGGCGTGATTTTCTGCCGCACCAAGGCCGGCGCGATCATCCTCGGCAAGCAGCTCACCACCCAGGGATTTCCGGTCGATGTCCTGCAAGGCGATCTAACACAGAAAGAGCGCGACACCGTCATGCGCTCCTTCAAAAAGGAACGCACCCAGTTCCTCATCGCCACCGACGTCGCCGCACGCGGCATCGATGTGGAAGGCTTGTCCTTCGTCATCCACCACCAGCTTCCCGAGCAAATGGAATACTACACCCATCGCAGCGGCCGGACCGCGCGCGCCGGCAAAAAGGGCATTTCCATCACTCTGATCGAGCCGCGCGAACGTGCGAAAATCACCAAGCTCGAGAACGAACTGGACCTCTCGTTCACCGAGGTCCACTAGCTGTCCGGCGAATTCTGCAGGATTACTGAGGGATGCCGCGAATTTCGCAAGATATGCGTGGGAAGCGGACATTTCCGCGCGTTTAATACCCTCCATGAGAGGTTGGCCATTGATTCTGATGCTGACGCTGACGCAAAGCGCGCCGGCGGATACGGACATTTGGGACATGCCACCGCTCCGCTACTCGGACACCGCGCCGACCGACTCCCTGTCCAAGCTGGCCGCCGACCTCGCCTCCGGAGTCCGCAAAGCCGAAGGCGCGACGGCATTGGACCGGCTCCGCTTCGTCCTCAAGGAGCTACGGGTGCCCGAAGAGTCGCAGGTGCTGGTGTTCTCAAAAACCAGCTTCCAAAATCCGCTGATCAATCCGCGAAATCCCCGCAGCTTGTATTTCTCGGACGACGCCTATGTCGGCTACGTGCCGGGCGGCGACATCGAGGCCATCGTCCAGGACCCATTGTTAGGGCCGGTGTTTTACCTCATCGAAGCCGCCGGCAATGGCGAACTCGAAATCGAGCGTGACCTGTCAAACTGCATCTCCTGCCACGGCACCACCAACACGGAAAACGTCCCCGGGATGCAAGTGAGGTCGGTGTTCAGCGATCTGGACGGCCGCCCGCTGTTAGCGATGGGCACCCGTCAGGTGACCCACGACACACCGCTGGCCGAACGCTGGGGCAGCTACTACGTCACTGGCCGCAGCTCGCTGCCCCACCTGGGAAACCGCACCTATCTCGAAGGTGGCGCGGCCGAACCCGAACCAAGCGATCTGCGGGATCTCGCCGGCACCCTCGACGTCTCGAAATACCTCCGCCCCACCAGCGACATCGTCGCCCTGCTAGTCCTCGAGCACCAGTGCCGGATACACAACCTGCTCAACGCCGCCACTCTCCAATACCGCCGCGCCGCTTATCTAACACGCTCTCTCGATCCACAGGCCGATCCGGACACCGGCTCCGCCGGGCGGGTGGCGGATGGCATGGCGGACAAGATCGTCGATTGCCTGCTCTTCAAGGACGAGGCCGATCCCGGTGAGGGCATCGAGGGCGGCGAGGAGTTCCAGAACATGCTCGAAGCCCGCTATCCACGGACCCGCAAAGGCGAATCGCTGGCGGATTTCCAGCTCTACGACCGGCTCTTCAAGCGCCGCTGCTCGTTCATGATCTACTCCCCGGCATTCAAGAACCTCCCTCAACGGGTGAAGTCCGCCGTCCTTGCGAAAATGCACGCCGCCCTATCAGGAGACGATCCGGCGTTCGCCTGGCTGAAAGTCCCCGAGCGGAAAAAAATCGCCGCGATTCTAGCAGACACCCTGCCGGATTGGCCGCGTTGAGCGGGTGGATGATCTTGCCGCGTCTCCGCTCTCTACCCCCTGCTAGGATTTCTCCCGCACCACCCGCTCCGCGACTTTTCTTACAATCACCGGAGTTTCGGAATCTTGGATCAAGCGATTCGCCAGCTCCTTTACCTCTTTTCCGCCACCGTCTCCGGCGATGGAAAGGACGGTGACTCGCACGGCCAGCGTGGTGTCTGGATCTGCGGCCAGTGCCCAAGCCCGCTCATGGACAGCCGCCTGAGACTTCTCATCCTGATCCCGCGCATAGCCACGACTCAGGGCGATCAGCGCCGTGCCAGGGGTGGTCTCATCGGCGGTCTCTACCGCCCGCCACAGGGCCTCGTCAATTTCCTTGCGCGCTCCAGCCTGTTCCCACAGGTGCCCGAGATGCTGCATGATGTAGTCTCGCACCACCGGATCGGTGCCCGGTTGGAACGCGACTTTTGCCAGCTCTGCGGCCAGTCCTTCCCATGGCGGATCTTGCAGGCGTAGCACCGTCAGCAGCTCATCCGCCAGCCATTGCATCGAGCCTTTGCCCATGCCATCTGGGACTTGCTTGCCCGCAAAAAAGACGAGTGCCGACTCGCGCTCTTCCTTGGAAAGCACAATCCCGCGCATTGCTTGGAGGTGCTGCACCCGCTTGTTCACCGTCTGACTCCCCGAAGCAACAACCCCAAGCACCGCCTTTGGCTCCACTGGCTTCGCCCGAAATTGGAGCGGGTGTCTTTGACTGCCGCTGCCCGTTGCTTTAGCTCCCCCACTCCCACCAATCTCCGCCTTCTCCACTCCGTCCGCCTTCCTCGGCTTTGAAACATCCCGCGCTGTCCTAACGGAAGATCCCTGCCTCGACGACTCCGGAATTCTTCGATCACCTGCCATCCACCACAGCCCGGCGATCACGGAAACCGCAGCCAAGATCACGCAGGACAACCAAAGCTCGCGCTGACGCTTTGGTGCCGTAGGAATTTTGGAGTGACTTCTCAATTGATTAATGTCTGTTATTTGGGACTTACCCCAAAGAATTACCGCTTCCCGCGCCCCAGCGCAGCGCCGCCAATTCCCTAATAACTCTGACTAGGCTGGCCGTGATCGTTGGCTCAACTCTGTGCCCCCCCTGAGAAATGAACATTCGCCTTTTCCGGCCTATCTGATTTGCTCGGTCGCAACCATGGCCACCTTCACCGCAAACGCCGACTACGAGGACAAGGACAGCGATCCCATCCACTTACAGCCCGGAGACGAAGTCACCGTCGGCCTCGCCGACCGCGCCTGGCCCGGCTGGGTCTGGGCCACCGACAACAACGGCAACGATGGCTACGTCCCCGAGGAAATCCTCGAACCCCTCGGCGAAGGCCGCTACGCCGCGATGGAAGCCTACGATCCCACCGTCCTCACCCTCAAGCGCGGCGACAAAATCGTGTCGCTCCGCCAGATCCACGGCTGGCACTGGGCCCGCAACGAACGCGGCGAGGAAGGCTGGGTCGGCGGCTATCTGCTGAAGCCTGCCTGAACATTTTGAAAATGAACGACTCGACGGAATGTCTCATCGAAACGGCCGTGCGCCCGTTCTCCGACAACGCGGAGATGCAGCTTGCAGCCACCAGCTTGCTGAGCGGGTTGACGGAAACTAACAACGGCAACTCGGCTAATGCGATCCACCGCTGGAATGCCGTGGATGCGAGGAAGCGCAAGCCGGTGTGGCGCATCGTGCTGTTCTCCGTCCTGGCAGTCGTGTCGGCGATCATGCTGGTGGACGTGGCGCGAGACACGCTGCCGTATGTCAGATTGTATTCCTCCCTGACGAATTTCATCCCCAGCGGCCCGGACTATCGATATCAACAACAACTGGAGGAGCGTCTCAGCGCTTCGCAAAATCTGCTACTGTTCGGCGACTCCACACAACCCACGGAGGCTGGAAAAATGAAAGCGCTGTGGGACAGTGAACCGGAAAATCCCGCCTATTTCGGCGAATACGTGAAGGCCTATCTATCCGACAATGACACGCTTCCTCCCGACTTTCTCGAAACCGCCCGCCGCATCGATCCCCGGAACTCCTGGTTCACCTATCTGGCCGCCGCAGTCGAATGCAAAGGCAGCTTCGAAAAGCGCAAGCAGTCCAAGACCTCCAGAGTTTCCGGTGAGGCCCGCACCTGGGACATCCGCGACAAAGCGAAACTGGATCGGGCGCTTGTCCTGCTCCATGAGGCCCGCTCTCAGCCGGAGTGCCGGGACTACATCAAGGAGCTGGCTCGGCAGCGAATCGATATTCTGCCCAGAGACAATCCCACGGATAACCTCCACTCCATCACCTATCTCGCGGGGACCACTGCGATGGATATCATTTACCTCCGACATCTCAGTGATGCCATCAGCGCGAAAGGATGGACCTTTGGAGAAGAGGCGGATGCAGCCGGTTTGAAGGGTTTGATAGACGACTCGGACGCCTTCGTGACAGCGCTCGCGGGCGTCGAAGTTTCAAACATGATCGAGGTTCTCGTCTTCAAAGTCTGTGCCGCCGGAATCGCGAAAGAACTCGGCGCGGCGGCCACCAGGCTTGGACTTGCCGCCGATGCCGCACGCCTAACGGAGACTCACCAGCGCTTCGAAGCACACAAGATCGCCCGCGACACGCGCACAGCCTCACCTGATCGAGTGGGACCAGAAGCCAACGGAGCACTGCTTGCCAGCCTTACCCTTCCCATAATCGCCAGACAGATGGAGGCTCCACCGCCGTTGACGGACGACGAGGTGAAACCCGGGCGTCTCGCCGATCATGAATTGTTCGCACGCACCTCCTGCATCGGTGCCTGGATCATCCTGCTGGTGATTCTTTGCGGGACGGCGGGCTACCGCTATCGCTCACCCGCCCTGATCCGGCGACTCGCGAAACGCATCGAGGCGCTGATGCGTCCTGCCGACTGGGCCTGGCTGTTAGGGAGTGGCCTGCTGCTGCCCTTGGCCTACGTGATGATCCTCAACCGTCTCACTCCGCTGGGCGGGCGCGACTTCGGCCTTCAAACGACCTTCATGCTCTTGCCCGCAGCGCACTTTCTCGGACTTACGGTCCTCATGATTCTCCTGCCGCTGCTCATCACCCGCTGGCGGCTCGGACAGCGGGCGGCGGCGTTTGGATTTGCTAACAACAAGTCCAAATTGGGCTGGTTCGCGGCGGCTTGTGCGGGCGGATTCATTCCCGTGGTCGGCTGGGGCGCTTGTGCCGGATCGAGGGTGGGATTGGCCGTCGCGGCGGGGTTGATCCTGGTGCCAGCGCTCTGGCTGTTAGCCGTGATGCTGCGTGCCATCTTCAGCAAGCCATCGATGCTGCTTCATCGCAGCACCAGCGCCCGGGTGTTGCTGCCGGTCTATACAACCGCGATGTTGCTGTTGGTTTCACTGGTGCCGGTTTACAAAGCCGCCGGGCAACATTGGTTCGAGCGGGACACGTTGATCCGGCTGGACCCGGCGTATTCCTCGATGACCCGCTACGAATACGAGGCCGCCGAGCAAATGCGGAAGGAGTTCCGGGAATTGGTCGGGCTGCGCACGGAATGAAGGTGATCATTTTCCCACAACCGCCGCCACGTCCTTCGCCGCGAGCCAGCCTTTGAGATTGGTGCCGGTCACCTCGGCGTAGTGGAATTCGCCGCTAGTCGCACCAAGCTGAACGCTGCGGCCGGGACCGGGTGTTCCTAACGATTCGGCTTTCTCAAACGGTGACAGCCGGACAGTGGCATTCTCCGTTAGAATGATGCCACGGCGCGCCTCGTCGCGGCGCAGATAGAGCGCTGCGGCTCCGGCGACCATGGCGAGGCCAGCCACTGAAACGGAAACCATGGCTGCCACGCGCAGGCGCTGTGGCAGTTTCACCGCCCCGCCAACCAACGCGAGAACCCCGAGAAACAACGCCGCACCAGCGACGAGCCACGACCATTCGTTCCGGGAGAAATAGTTGAGCGCGGCTTTCACGCGCGGGTTGCGACCGTTCTCCTCGAAGGCGGTGGCGGCCTTGCGGGCGAGCGCGAGATTGGCTAACAAATCCGGGTCACGCGGCGTGAGCAGGCGGGCGCGCTCATAGGCGAGGATGGCGGGACCGTATTGTTTGAGGCTCTGATGGCTGTTGCCGAGATTGTAGTAAACCGCAGCGCGCGGCCCTTCGGCAGATAGAATTTTCTCGTAAGCAGCGGCAGCTCCGGCGAAATCGCCGACTTTGAACTGCTGGTTCGCGTCGTCGAAGGCGGTGGCGAAAACAGCATTCGCACCGAGGAAAAAGCACAGCAGGCCGACGAGGAAATTCCGGTTCATGTCAGCGGGTGGATGGAGTTAGAGAGTACATCGCTTCATCGAGAAGCGAGCGCCATTGCGGCAGGATTTCGCCGGTGGTCTGGCGGCTGTATTCGTGGCGGTCCGCCTCCAGGAAGAAGCGGGTGACTGGTGAATCCTCGGGGATGCGGGCGGAGATTTCCGCCAGCGTGATCGCCTGCGCCGGTTGGTTCCACAACGCGCCTAACCGCTGCTGGATGGCGAGTCGGGCGGCGGCGAACCAGCCGGTGACATCCCGGGCAGCCGCGCAATGGTCGGCGGCTTCAAGGGCCTCGCGGGTGGCTTTTTCCATCGCTGCAAGGGCACGACGCTTGGGATCCTCCCGGCGGACGCGGAGCCACGCGAGGATTTGTCCCAGGACACAAAGCACTCCAGCAAGGACTAACAGCGTAATGAATGCGGGCCGCGAAACCAGCGGCACGAGCGAACCGGGCGGCGACATCGCCAGATGTTGGGCGACGAGACTCGCGACCTTCTTCTCCGGCTCCTTCGCGGCGGGAGTGGCGGCGGGTTCGCCATCGACGATGTCCTGTCCCGTGATCTGGATTTTTTGCGGCGAGCTGGTGATCGTCTGATAGGATTCGGTGGCGGGATCAAAGTAACTGAACGCCAGCGTCACATCCTGCACACCGCCCTTGCGCGGCACGGCGCTGAATTGAAAACTCTTGCTGCCGGAAAACGACGCTTGATCGCCCGCGGTGAATTCGTCCTTGCCCGGATAGGCCTTCCACGCGTCCACCGGCGTGAGTTCGGGCGCTTTCATCAGCGCGAAATTTCCCGAGCCACCGAGCTTGGCGGAGATCTGCTTGGGCTCGCCGGTTTTCCAATCGTTAGGGATCTGCACGCCCTCGAACTTGAACTCGCCGACGGCACCGGTGAACCCGTTCGGCCGGCCTTCGGTCGGCAGCGGACGCACTTCGATTTCCTGGTCGTCCGACTTGAGCGTGACGTCCTTCTGGATCATCGGCGCGTTCATGTCCTCGAAAATGTTGTCGAAAAACGGATCGTCGAACGGCCCCCCCATCCGCCGCCGCTGCGGCTTGGGTGCCGAGGTGTCGCGGACGGCGACGGTCGCGTCTAGCGAGAGCGACGCCGGATATTTTCCGGCCTTGGTCGCGGAAATGCCGCCGAACCAGGTGACCACGGTGTAGCGCTTGCCGTCCTTGATCTCCTGCGTCTGCTGCGGTTGGCCGCTGACGTTGTGGAGCGTGAAGGCCTTGCCCTCCGGCTGGATGCCGCTGCGGAGCTGGGCCCGGGCGTCGTTAGGCAGCCACGCCCGGATGCGGACCGGCGCGATTTCGCCGACATAGACATGGCTGCGTTTGCTGTCCGCCAGTTCGACCGTTAGAAATCCGAAGCGCTTCTCGCCGGTTTCCGCCTCGCCTTGTGCGGCGGGCTGTTGGCCGGGCGGGGTCGGCGGAATTCCCGTGGGTGGTTGCGCGGCGGCGGAATCGAGCACCTTGAGCTTGAGTGGCTGTGAGGAAAATTTGATCCCATCGATGATGACCTCGATGGCCGGGATGAGATAGTCGCCGGGAGTGTTGGAACCGACGACATAAGTATAGACGAAGGAAACGGTGGTCTGGCCGTTGATGATCTGCATTTGCTGGCTCGTGCCGCGCGGCTGGATGATGAAATTCGCGATCTCAGGAATCGCTGGCTGGCCGCCGTTGCCGCCGGAAATCTTCAGGCTCAGGATGGCGCCATTTCCCGCAGGAACCGATTCGCGGTCGAGTTCGGCTTCCACTTTCGCCGCAGACGCCGTGGCCGTCATGAACACGAACGTTAGAGCGAACGATGCGATCCACTTCGCCAGATGATGGAGAGAATTTACCATGTCTTGCCTTTGGTTGAGTTGTCAGGAGTGTTGAAACGGGTGCGACGTTGCTGCGGGATGGGGATCACCGTGCGCTCGTCCTGGCGCAGGGCTTCTAGCAACTGTTTGGCTTCCTCCGGAGTCATTTCCTGTTTCTGGACACGCTCGTTGCTCACGCTGCCTTCCTGCTTCTCTCCTTCTTTACCTTCATCCTTTTTTTCATCGCCGGAACTTTGGGCCGGCTTGTCATCTTCAGGCTTCTTGCCGTCCTTGGATTCCTTACCGTCCTTCGGATCTTTGCCGTCTTTCGCGTCCTTCGGCTTGTCGCCCTCTTTGGAATCTTTCGGGTCCTTTGCATCCTTGCCATCTTTGGAGTCCTTCTGATCCTTTGAATCTTTCGGATCCTTCCCGTCTTTGGGGTCCTTCTCGTCCTTTGAATCCTTTCCCTCTTTCGGGTCTTTTCCGTCTTTGGAATCCTTGTTGTCTTTCTGATCCTTTCCGTCCTTCTGATCCTTCTGGTCTTTGTCGTCTTTCTTATCCTTATCGTCCTTTTTCTCCTTATCTTCTTTCTTGTCGTCCTTCTTCTGCTGCTTCTTCTGCTGCTTCTTCAGTTCTTCGAGTTTCTTCTCAACAAGCGCCTTGTTGTAAAGTGCGTCTTCATCGTTGCCATTCAAGGCGAGTCCGTCCTGATAGGCTTTTACGGATTCCTCCCAAGTCTTGATCGTCGCCTCGGGATCCTTTTCGAGTGTTCCCTGGCCGGTGCGATAGAGGGTATTTCCCAAGTTATAGTAAGAGCGCTGCTGGAGCGTTAGATCCTGGGTCCGCAACGAAGCTTTAAGGGATTCGGAAGCTTTCGCGAAATCGCCTTTGCTATATGCCTCCGTCCCCTGGTTGTAGATTTTCCGGGGGTCCTGGGTGGTATTCACCAACTCGGCCGCGCGGCTGGAGGTGATGCCGGAGGCCACGAATCCCAGCACTAGCAGCGCCGTGGCTTGCGGAACGATTTTCGTCCTGCGCGCCACCGATGGCAGCGGTCGGACCTTCTTCGCCCGCAGGCGATCCACGATGAAAAACTCCAACAGCAGCAAGGCGATCGCTGCGCCGAGCGGCCACTCGAAGCGCTCCAACGGGATGCGCTCCATCCGCTGCTCCTGCTCGGTTTTCGGCACCAGCCGGAGCTTTTCCTGATAGATCGTATTAAGTCCCTCCGCGCCGCGACCGAGCGGGACGTACAAGCCTCCGGTTTCCTCCGCGATTTTCTTCAGGGTCGTCTCATCGAGCGTGGTCTTCACCACATTGCCGTTTTCATCGCGTACGAAATCCGTGCGGCCGTTGCGCATGGGAATCGGAATGGTCGCGCCCTCGGGACTGCCGACGCCCACGGTGTAAATGGCCATGCCTTTTTTCGCGGCGGCCTTGGCGGCGTCGATCACGTCGCCCTGGAGATCCTCGCCGTCGGTTAGAAGGACGAGTACCCGGTGGTTGTTACCATTCTCATCGAACAACCGCTCGGCCTCCTTGATCGCGCTCGCCAGGTCGGTGCCTTGGCGCGGGATCAGATCGGTATCGAGCGCGTGCAGCGACTCGCGAAACGCCTCGTAGTCCAGCGTCAGCGGGCACAGCGCGAACGCGCTGCCTGCGAACGGGATGAGGCCGACGCGATCGCCTTCTAGGCGAGCCACAAAGTCGATGATGCCGAGGCGCGCGCGTTCCAGACGGTTGGGTGTTAGATCCTCGGCGAGCATGCTGCGCGAGGTGTCCACGGCGAAGAGGATGTCGATGCCCTTGCGTTTCACCTCGCGCCACTCGTAACCCTTCTGCGGGCGGGCGATGGCGACGAACGCCAGCAATACCGCGAGTAACCACAGCCCGCGTTTGAGGTTTCGCAGTCGCGGGGAAAAGCCCTCGGTCAGCCGCTGGCGGAAACGCGGGTGGATCAATTTCGCAAGATCCGATTCCCGGCGGCGGTCGAAGCGAATGAACAACCCGACGACGGCCAAACTGACGATCAGGCCGGCGATCATCCACAGCGGTTGCGCGAAATGTAGCGAGGTGTCGTTCATGGTTAGGGAAGTCTGCGGAAGCGGGTTTGTGTCAGCACCAACTCCACCAGAAGCAGGCCAAGTCCGGGGGCGAGGAACCACAGATAGAGTTCATCGTATTGCTGGTATTTCTTGAGCTTGCGGGTGGTCTTTTCGAGCTGGTTGATCGAATCATAAATCTTCTCCAGCGAACTTGTATCAGTGGCACGGAACGATTGCCCGCCGGTGGCTTCGGAGACTTTGCGCAGCATTTCCTCGTCGATCTCCACCTTCATCGTCTGCAAATGGGTACGACCGAAGGCGTCCTGGACCGGCACCGGCGCGTCGCCGCGGGTGCCTGCACCGATGGTGTAAATCTTGATGCCAAGGGCTTTCGCAGCCTCTGCGGCGGTGAGCGGATTGACCGCGCCGGCGTTGTTCACACCGTCGGTTAGAAGAATGATGATCCGGGACTTCGCGGTGGAGTCGCGGAGGTGGCCGACGGATGACGCAATGGCGGAACCAATGGCGGTGCCGTCCTCGACCTGCCCCATCTTCACGGTGGCGAGGCGCTTGCCGAGGAAATCGTGATCCATGGTCAGCGGGCTAACCAGATAGGGCCGGCCCGCGAACGCCACCATGCCCAGCTTGTCGTTCGGACGTTGGCCGACGAATTTTGCGACGACATTTTTCACCACTTCGAGGCGGTTGACCGGCTTGCCTTCGAGTTCGAAATCCAGCGCTTCCATCGAGCCGGAAACGTCTAGGGTGAGCACGATATCGATCCCGCTGGCCTCGATGTCGGTGGAGCCCTTGCCATGGCGCGGCCGGGCGAACGCGATGATCAACAGCGCGAAGGCCAACAATCCGAAGAATGCGAGGAAGCCGCCGACCTTCGAGCGCGGCTTCGCACCGACACTGATAGCATCATCCGTGGATGGCATTCTAACCGCGACGGGCCTGCCCCAGCGGCCCTTCCAGATCGCCATTACCGGCAGCAATAGCAGGAGCCACAAAAACTCGGGGTGAACAAACTGAGAGCTCTCGGTCATGGAGTGGCGGCGGTGGACGTGGAGCGGATGAAGTTGCGGGCCGTGTCGATGAGTTCGACCCGTTGGTCGGAGTTCAAGTTCGAGCCGGCAAACTTGGCGAGATCGCAGGATTTCAAAAACGCCCGCAAGTGATCACTCTCCGCAACAAGCGGCGAGGCCTCATCCTTCGTGAGCGCTTGGAGAAACTCCTCAGTCGTGAGGCGGGGAGCGACTAGGCGGAAACGCTCGGCGATGTATTGCCTAACTGTCTGCGCGGCCCGGTTGGCGAAGGCCTCCGCAGCGATCGATTCACGGCTCGCTTCGAGTTCCGTCAACGACGCGAGCGCTACTTCCGGCGGACTCTTGCGCCGTTGTTTGCGAGCGTGTTTTCTCCAAAGAATCGCAGCAAGCGCGAGTACCAGCACGCCGCCGCCGATTCCCGCCCAGAGTTCGTAGGGCGGCTTCTTCGGCACGCGAATTTCCACCAGCGGCTTCGGCCCGCGAATGTCCTCGCCAGGATCGGGAGCTTGGGCTGACAGATTGCTAGATATACTGATCAACACCGCGATCAAGAGACAGCGGGACCGGTGGAATCGAAACATGGAACGGAGTGTGAGCATCGCAAAAAATAAATCAGCCGGTGCGTTGGCGGCGGCTGCGGAAAAAACCCATCAGCGCGGGCATCCAGTTTTCGCCGTTGGAAAACTGCAACAAATCCACGCCGAGCGAGCGGATGCGGGCAGCCGTTAGTTCGCGGCGCTGACGGGATTGTTTTTCGAACGCCTCTCTAACCTTCGCGCTGCCGGTGTCGATCTCGACGACCTGACCGCTTTCCGCGTCCTCGATGCAGATCCGGCCGACATCCGGCAGCGATTCCTCGCGCGGATCGGTCACGGAAACGGCGATGACATCGTGGCGGCGGTTGGTGACTTGCAGCTTGTTGCGCAGCAGGTTCAAGCGCGCTTCGAAAGGTGCGCCCAGGCAGAAATCCGAAACGAGAAAGATCACCGATTTCCGGTGGATCACCTGGTTCGCGAAATCCAGCGCCTTCGCGATATCCGTGCCGCGCTGCTCGGGTTGGAAATAGAGAGTCTCGCGGATCAGCCGCATGATATGCATCCGGCCTTTGCCCGGTGGAATGTATAACTCGACCGCATCGCTGAAAAGAATGAGTCCGACTTTATCACGGTTGCGGATCGCGGAAGCGGCGAGCACGCCTGCGGCTTCGGCGGCGAGCTCGCGCTTGGAATCCACCACCGAGCCGAAGTCGGAAGAGGCGCTGACATCGATCATCAGCAGGATAGTTAGTTCGCGCTCCTCGGTGAAAAGTTTCACATGCGCCTCGCCGGTGCGGGCGGTGACGTTCCAGTCGATGGTCCGCACGTCGTCGCCCGGGACGTAATTCCTAACGCGATCGAAGTCCATGCCTCGGCCCTTGAAAACACTGGCGTAGCGGCCGGCCAATGAGTCATCGACAAGCCGGTTCGTCCGAACTTCCATGCGCCGCACGCGGCCGAGAATTTCCGCAGCGCGGGTCTCGTCCTGAACGCTGATAGGCGTGGCGGATTTGGTGTTCAGTTTCTTCATCTTTCTATCAACTCTCATCCATCAACTTCTTCAAGGCACCGGCAACTCGTCGAGGATGCGCGTGATGACTTGCTCGCTGTTCAGGCCTTCCGCTTCCGCCTCGTAAGTGACGGTGACGCGGTGGCGCATCACGTCCATGGCCACGTTTTTCACGTCGTGCGGCGTGACATAGGCACGGCCGTTGAGGAAGGCATGGGCCCGGCTGGCGAGCGCGAGATTGATAGTGGCGCGCGGCGAGGCACCCACCCGGATGAGCGGCGCGATGTGGACACCGTATTCGTCTGGGCGGCGGGTTGCGTGAACCAGGCGGACGATGTAGCGTTTCACTTTTTCATCGAGATAGAGGCTGTTCACCACCGACCGCGCCTGTTGGATGGCTTCGAGGCTAACAATCGGCTGCGGCACCGGCATTTCCTCGGTGGTACCAGCCAGATCGAGCACGCGGAGTTCCTCCTCTTCGGTCGGATAGTCCATGACCACCTTCATCATGAAGCGGTCGAGCTGCGCTTCGGGCAGCGGATAGGTTCCTTCCTGCTCCAGCGGATTCTGCGTGGCTAGGACGAAAAACGGCGAGGGCAACGGAAACGTCTGCTCGCCGATGGTGACTTGCTTTTCCTGCATCGCTTCTAGCAGCGCGCTCTGCACCTTGGCGGGCGCGCGGTTGATTTCATCGGCGAGGATGAAGTTGGCGAAGACCGGGCCGTGTTTCACCCGGAACCGTGCTTCACGCGGGTCGTAAATTTCCGTGCCCACGATGTCCGCCGGCAGCATGTCGGGAGTGAACTGGATGCGGTTGAACTTGGCATTCACCAGCGAGGCCAGGGTCTTTAGCGCAAGCGTTTTTGCCAACCCTGGGACGCCTTCTAGCAGGATGTGACCCTTCACCATCAGGGAGATTAACAGGCGGTCCACCAAGTCGCTTTGACCGATGAGATAACGGCCGATTTCGCTGCGGAGCGGGTGGATCCAGTGGGATGCCTCGCGGACGAGCACTTCTGCGTCGGCCTGGTTCACGATCGGTGAGGATTGGTTTTCCGTGTCAAATGTCATGGTGCGATAGCGTTGATTCTGAAATGTTTCATAGCGTGGTCACGCCACTCCGTTGTAGCGGCGAAGTGCCCGGAACTCGTCTAAAATCCATGGACCCGCCCCGCCGCGAGCGGCAATTTGACCGCCACACCGCCCACATCCAAGCCCGAACTGCCGACAAAAATCCATTCCAATGAAACGATTGCGCGTACTCAAGCTCGGCTGGGAATTTCCTCCGCTCATCAATGGCGGGCTAGGGATCGCGTGCCTGGGTCTGTCGCGGGGCCTCGCCAAACGGGTCGATCTAACCGTAGTGGTGCCGAAATCATCGCCCGGCACCGGCGACAAACTGCAGTCGCTCATCGAGTCCGGTGCATTCTGCGGGCTTGGCACGCACTTCCATTTCAGCGGTTTTCTCGACAAGGTCGCGGAAAAATGCTACCTGCCCGCCAACCGGATGTTCCGGCGGCTGGTCGAGGAAAACGACGGCCGCTTCCGGATGGCTCTTTCTATCAGCTGCATCGTCATCGTGCAGATGGAGCGCCACCGGCAGCGTCGAGCTGCTGGCCGAGACTCACTATCACTCGCTGGCCTGCAAATCCGCCTGCACCGCACGCAGGAGCAGAAGGCTCCGCCCTAACGGGCATCTTCACTTCCCGCGGATGGGACGAAACCCGCCGGGAACAATCTATCGCACCACCGGTATTTCCCGCGGAGCGAAGTTGGCCACGGCTTGCGCGATCGCGGCGACGTGCTCCGGCGTGTTGCCACAACAACCGCCCGCCAGATTGAGCAAGCCGGCTTTGGCGAATTCCGCCATGTAATCATACATGTGTTTCGGTTCCAGATCGAAGCCGGTTGGCGCGAGCGGATTGGGCAAGCCGGCGTTCGGATAACAGGAAATGCAGGTGGCGGCACATTCCGATAGTTCCTCGAGGTGCGGCCGCATCAGGTCTGGACCGAGCGAGCAGTTCAGGCCGATCGCCAGCGGCTTGACGTGGGCGAAGGCATTCCACAACGCCTCGACTTTCTGGGCGGAGATCATCGTTTCCCCACCGAGACCGACGGCGGCGGAAATGATCACCGGCAGGTGACGGCCGTCTTCCGCGAAGACTTCCTGGATGCCGACCACTGCGGCTTTGGCATTCAGGGAATCGAAAATCGTCTCGACCATCAGGATGTCGCAACCGCCTTCGATCAAGCCGCGGATCTGGTGTTTGTAAGCGGCCAGGACTTGATCGAACGTCACCACGCGGAAGCCCGAATCGTTAGCATCGGGCGAATTGGTTAGAGAGACCGTCAGCGGGCCGATCGCGCCGGCGACGTAGCGCTTGCGCCCGGTGTCAGTGCCGATGTCGTCCGCCCATTTCCGGCAGAGCCGCGAGGACTCGACGTTCATCTCCCAGGCAAGGTCGTTGAGGAAGCTGTTATCTAGGATTTTCTGGAAAAACTCTGGATCCTTGCGGCCGCCTTTTTCACGCGGGTCTTCAATGAAGAATTCGCTCTGCGCGATGCCGGTCGCGGAAAACGTGTTGGTCTCGCAAATGTCCGAACCCGCGTCGTAAAAACGCTTGTGGATATCGCCGATGACGTCAGGACGGGTGATCGAAAGGATGTCGCCGTTGTTAAGCAGATCCTTCTCGTTGTGGGCAAAGCGCTCGCCCCTAGCATCCGCCTCGTTGAGACCGTAGCCCCGGATGGTGGTGCCCATGGCCCCGTCGAGAACAAGGATTCGTTCGGAGAGGGCACGTTGGAGTTCGAGGGTGGGGTCGGCCTGCGGCATGCCGGGAAGCTAGGCACCGCCAGGGCGAATTCAAGAATCAAATCTTCGTATCCAGATACGATGATGCGATATTAACCCAAACTAAGAGATCCTTCACACCTTGGCCGACTCCACACCAATGAGGCGTTTGGTCGAGGCTCTGGAATTGGATCTTGTTTTTCAGGGTGTATTCTCCTCGGCGGTCGGGAAGCGGAAGTGGCGCTGGATACTATAGTCGAAAAGGATGTTTTCCCATTTCACGCCAGCACCCATGTTGTGGACGACCCACGCTTCACCGGCGCGGCCTCCGGGACCGGGGACGATGATGCCGATGTGCGCTTCGGCATTGGCGAGCGACCACACGACGATGTCGCCCGGGAGGTAGTCCGCGGAATTGCGGGACGGGGTGAGCGTTTGGCCCTTGCGCTCAAAGAAGCGTTGGAGATTGGCAACCCGGCGGTGGTCGATGTTGGTGTCAGGTGCCGGGGCCGCCCAAAGCTGCGGGTAAAGCCGGAAATTCCCGGCCATGTCCTCATGCACCAACACCTGGAGATCCAGGTCCAGGCTGCGGTAGGCGCGGACAATCACATCGGCGGCGACGCCTTTGTGGGCCGGCACATCGCCGTTGGGATAAGCGATCTGATAGTAGGCGCGATCGTCAGTGACCGTCTCGCCGGACTGGGTGAGCGCGGCGGCGGCAAGACCGTTGCCGAACCTTTTGGATTCCTTGAGCGAGGAAATCAGCAGATCCGCCTGCTCCATCGAAGCTCCCACTTGGTTCGCTTTGAGAAATGGAATCAACGGCCGGCCGAACCAGAATCCCATGCCGAGGGCGATCACGATGATCACCCAGCCCCCGAAGAAGTTGCGTTTCTTCGGCTTTTGCGGGCGAGGGCCGATGTACTCAATGGTGCTGTAGAATCCCGAGCGCGAGCGTGGCATGAACTTAATTTGGTGAGGCCGAAATGACGCAAATCCGCCGCACAAAAGCGACCAAAATTCCCGGCGATTTTTCCAATCCTTGAATTGGTCGCCAATCTCCAGCCTCGACATCAAATTGCGGCATCGCCCACAGTCCCGGGCATGACGATATTCACCAGTCCCCGGCCGCTGGTTTGGGGCGAATTGGACGTTCCCCTGTTGGGCTTGGAAACGGACCTGCACGGCGCGGCGCTGCAAGCTCCGGTGGCATTTTCAGTCGTCGTGGACGGACGGTATTTGTGGTTCACCGTCAACCACCGGAAGCCCGCGCGGATTCACCCGCAGGCGCGGCCCGGAGCTTTCCAAGCGGAGCTTTGGCGGTATGATGTGGCCGAGCTTTTCCTCGCGGATCCGGCCAGCGGGCGATATTTCGAGTTCAACCTCGCGGCCAACGGTGCCTGGTGGAGCTGTGAATTCACCGCCCCGCGGGTGAGGGCGGACGAGGCGGAAATCGCGATGCCCGAGGTGGCGTCGTTCTCGGATCTCGCTCCCGACGGATCATGGCTGGCCGCCATGGCGATCCCGCTCGATCTGCTGCGGGCGCGCTTGGATTTCGGGCCTGAAACGCGGATGAACGTGACGATGATCCTCGAATCTCCGGCACAAAAGTTCGTCAGCGCCTGCGATCTAGGGACCGGAGAACCGGATTTCCATCAGCCGGAGCGGTTTTCCCCAGTCAATTTCTTGCCACTCCCGGAATGACGGCCAATTTATCGAGCTCCCGCATCGCCGCTTGGAGCCCCCTCGATCCTGTGCTAGAGACCCATTCGTGATTCAACGCTTTCAAATCGAGGATCTCGTGATCCAGGACTCGTCCGGCGTGGTCTTCCGTGCCTTGGACACAGAAACGAACAAGACGGTCGCCGTGCGGCGGTTCTTCCCTTTCGGCGCGGATGGCGGCGGCTTGCGCGAAGACGAGCAAACCGCCTACACCATCGCCGTCGGACGCTTGGCCGGGATCCGCCATCCCGCCCTGCGTGCCGTCATTGGCGGCGGCTGCGATCCCGTCGATGGCATGCCATACATCGCGACCGAGTGGATCGAGGGTCCGCAGCTGGAATCCTTCATCGAGCGCGGCCCGCTCGATCCGGTGGACGCCGCCAATCTGCTCTCCCAAGCGCTGGAGGTTTGCGAACTTCTCTCCGAAGTGCTGGCGGAAGAAGCCATCTGGGTGGAAACCTCCTTGCAGGCCATCGTCGTCGATGCCGAAGCAACCGGCCGCGGCGTCACATTTTGGATCGCCCCCTTGAAATGGCTGGGAAAAAATGACGGCCATCGTGGCTTGGAATCCATGATCACCCTGACCGAGGAAGTGATGGACTGGACGGGAAAAACCGTTGCCGACCAAGCGGGCAGAGGCCTCGGCGGCTGGCTGAAATGGCTCCGCAGCAAGGCGCGGACGACCACCCTTCACGAAGCCCGGGAAATGTTAGCCGCATCCGTCGGCGTGGACCCGCCGATCCCGGTCAAAAAACTGGTCCGCCAGGCGACCCGTCAATTGGTGGTAGCAAGGAAGAAAAAGGCGTCGCGTTTGCCCATTTTCATTGGCGCGGCGGTGCCCCTCGTGGCCATCGCCTTCGGCGGATTTTTGATGATCAAACGGAACAGCACCGCGAATGCAGCGCTGCCCGTGGAGCGACCACCTGCGGAAACCGCCGCAACCCAAGCGCCAGCGCCAGCGACGGCTCCTCAAGCGGCCGCGACCTCCCGCTCGGGAGAGCGGAGCGTGGACCAAATGAACCGGGAGGCCGCCGAACTTCTCGCGGGCCAGCAACAACTCGAACGGGAAAAAAGCACGCGGCGCTTGGAAATTCAAAAAGCGGGCAATCGGTTCGAGGTGAGTGATCGCGAACTTCTGCTGGAGAACAAGGGCTCGGAAGTCCGGTTGGAAGGCCGGCTCGCGGAGGTCCGGTTTTCCAGCGAGGGCAAGGGCCCCACCCTCTATCTGGAGTTTTCCAACCCCACCCCCAAGGACGAGCCGCGCGGCTACATCATGAGAAAGGATCTAACCGCCGGGACGGACCTGGAGTCGCTGCGGAAATTCATTGGCAAAAAAGTCAGCCTGCGCGGCAAGGTCAACACCCCGAACTCCCACCGCCGTCCCGAGCTCGAGATCAAAAACCTGGCCGCGATCCAAGATGCCAAATGAACGGGTAGCGCCGGCGGGAGATTCCGACCTTCGCCGTCGGCGGGCGCGTGAAGATGGGCAAATCCGCAGTCAGTGCGGCTTGCCTCCGATGCGCGGTGGATTTTCCCCGGCCTTTTCCCGCGCCTTGGATGCGCCGTCCTTGTAGAAGAAAACTCCATACTGCCTGAGATTCCGCATGAAGGCTTTCGCGTCGAGGGCGACATCGTTGTCAGACGCCAGCGCGCCTAGCAGACCTTCGCCCTTTTTCATGCGGTCCAAGGCATCGCCCGCCTTGCCGACGGTGCTGGAAAACTGATCCACGGCTTTGGGGAAGCGGTTGAGCGCGGGCTTCACTGCGGCCAGCGTCTGATCTGCGGATTTCAGAGTTTTCTCGGCGCTTGCCGCCGCAGTTTTGACCGCTTGAACGGCTTCCCGGGCTTCCGCCAAGGCTGGATCGAGCTTGCTGCTGGTCGCTTTCCATTGGGCGGTGGCGGTCGCCAGATTGTCCAGAGTGCTGTCGAAATTGGCTAGGTTCTTGGCCGACAGAAGCGATCCGTTGATCTTGCCAACGGACTCGCCAAGCAGCTTGCTTGCCACCTTGATGTCATCCACGGCACCATCCACTTTCGCGAGGGTGGCCTCCGCTTCCTTGAGAATCCTGACGATGTCCCTGCTGACAATTTCCGCGTTGTTCTGGATCGCATCCAGGCCGGTGAGGCCGGCTCCCTTGAGGCGGCTATCAGGCTCGATGAAGCGGCCGGTCCGGTCATCGGGAGGATTCACGACGATGAGTTTGTCGCCTAACAAGGTGGCGGAATTGATCTGGAAGGTGGAACCCGCCGGGATGCGGATGGCCGCCGTGATGGCCAGCTTGACTTCCACCTGCACCGCCTCGTTGAGTGCCGGCAGGCTCGCGACTTGGCCGATTCGCGCACCGCCCATCCGGACCTCGGAGCCTTTGATCACGCCGGATGCGTCATCGAAAACGACGGTGAGTAAGTAATGCCCGCGCCAGCGGTCGCTGAATTTCCCGAACTGCAGGACCAGCCCGCCTAACAAAGCAAGCCCGCTGAAAAGGAACAGCCCGACATACACTTCGGAGCGTTTCTTGGGAGCGGGCATCCGCCATTAATAACAGCAATCCGGAAAATTCAAAATTGTAATAATCCTCATTCCCAGGCCTCGCCGGAGTCGCCATCCACGAAAGCACGCAGCTCGGGAACCCGCGTTTCACGCAGTTCGTCGGGCGTGCCGGTCCAGTGGACGCGGCCCTTTTCGAGGAAAATGATCCGGTCGGCGATGCGGAAAACGCTGCGCATTTCGTGGGTGACGACCACGTTGGTCATGCCTTGGGTGTTTTGCAGATGCTTGATCAGGTGATCGATGGAGTCCGCAGTGATGGGATCGAGCCCGGCGTGCGGCTCGTCGTAAAGCACACAGGCTGGCTTGCCGACGACCGCACGGGCCAACGCGACCCGCTTGCGCATGCCGCCGGATAGTTCCGACGGAAAGCGGTCCTCTTCCCCGGGCAGTCGCACGATTTCCAAAGCTTCGGTGACGCGGGCAGCAATCTCGGCCTCCTGTTTCAAACCGCGCTCCCGCAGCGGAAACGCGACGTTCTCCGCCACCGTGAACGAGTCGAACAGTGCGCCGCCTTGGAACATCACGCCCATTTGCCGGCGGATCGGCCCCAGTCCGCGATCCTTGAGGTCGGAGATTTCCACGCCATCCACCCGGATGCTGCCGCCGGCCGGGCGCAACAAACCCGGAAGGTGCTTGAGCAATACGGATTTCCCGCCGCCCGAACTGCCGAGGATCACCAGCGTCTCGCCACGGAAGATGTCCAGGTCGATGCCGCACAGCACCTCGTTGTCACCGAACCGCTGCTCCAGCCCACGAATGCTGATGTACGGTTCGGCCATGGCTGGAAGAGAAAGCACGGGACACGGCAGGAAGCAAGCCGGGGCTCAAAACAGCTCCGTGAGCTTGCCGACCTGGGTCTCGCTCATGACGAGAAACACCTTGTCACCGTCCGCCCATCGCGCGGTCGCCCACTTGCCGTCCTGAGAAAATGCCGGGCGTCCCTTGGGCGGCAGCTCGCCGCTCACGTCCGCGCGCCGGAAAATCACCACGTGGACGATGCCGTCCTCCCCCACTTTGAAACACACCAGCGAGCCGCGTTTGCCGTCGATCACCAGTTCCCGGCAGCCGATTCCTTTGACGTTCACAAGACCGCAGGGCAAATCACCCGGGCAGGGCAACTTGCGCTCCCTCAAATGCTGGACGAGCACCCGATGGTCCCCGTGCGTTTCTTCCAACGCGAATGACGGCGATTCAAAAGTCCGGACGAATCCCGCTTCCACGGCTTCGATGGGCACCCCTTGGGATTTCACCACCGCCGTCGGGCTAGCAGGACGAGTCATAAGAAAAGCCAACGCGATGCCCGCCGCCGCAGCCAACGGAATCGCCAGTCGCCTGAAGATCGAAATGTTCGCGGGGACGATGTCCTTTTCCACCGTCCGATCCATCGCGGCGATCACCGCGTCGCGCAACGAGGAAGGCGGTTGGATCGAGGCAAGCGCACCGATCCAGGTCGCGTCGTTCGCATCCTCCGCCTGCGGAAAATCCCCGCGCTCGGCGGCTAGGCAGGCCATGATATCCTCGCGCAGGTTTTGCGGCAGATTCACCGCGCCGAGCGCGTTGGCGAACTCCGCGTCGAACGCGCGTTCGCTTGCCAGCCATTCGCCGAGCTCGCGGTTTGCCATGGCCAGCTTGAGCGCCTCCGCGAAGTCCGGGTCGCCCACGTCCGCCCCGTCGGGCCGGAAACTCCGCAGGATGAAGCGCGCTTGTTCCTTATCCATGGCGGAATCCCCCCTTCTCGATTTGCAAAATGTTCTTCGGCACGCTGGACGGCTCGGCGGTCATCCGGCGGCGCAGCATTTCCTTGCCGCGCGAAAGCCGCGACATCACCGTGCCGATCGGAATATCAAGAATCCCGGCGATTTCCTTGTAGCTGTGCTGTTGGAGATAAAACAGCGCGAGCGGTGTCCGGTAGGTTTCCTCCAGCTCTCCTAACAACTTCATCGCCCGCTGCCCGTCCATTTGCCGCTCGGCATCCTCCTGCGGCGCGACCATCGCCTCGGCGGTCGCTTCATCCAGCGGCTCATCGGAAAACTTCGCCGCCCGCCGGCGCTGGCTGAGAAACTCGCGGTGCAGAGTGGTGAACAGCCAGGTCTTCGCCTTTGAGCGATCCCGCAACTGGCTGCCTTTCGCCGCCCAGATGCAGAACGTTTCCTGCACCAGATCCGCCGCCCGGTCCACATCGCGGGTCAGCGACATCCCGAAGCGAAACAACGCTTGGTAATGGGCATCGACCAACTCTGCGAATTCACTCATCGGCAGTCATGGGAGCGCTTGAAATCGAATCCTATTCCGGAAAATTTCCACCTCCACGACCCGCCGCGGGGTTCAGACCGCGCTGACCGCCTGCCAAGTCACTTCCTTCGCGTCCTTCCACAGATCTTCAAGTCCGTAATACTGACGGAGCTCGTCATGCATCACATGGACCATCACGTCGATGTAGTCCAAGACCACCCACTTGGTGTCGGCCTTGCCCTCGGTCATCGTCGGCTTCACGCCATAGAGATCCTCCACCGTGCCAGCCACGTCGCGCAACACCGCACGCAGTTGCGGCATCGAGGAACCCGAGCACACCACCATGTAATCCGTCAGGTTCGAAACCCCGCGCATGTCCCACACCCGGATGTTTTCCGCCTTGATATCGTCCGCCGCTTTCGCGCAAGCCAGAGCCAGTTCTTCACCTTGTATCGCCATAATTTCCCCTCGGGGAGCGGCACCCTAGTCCAACTCCCCGACTCACACCAACCCAAAATTTCGCCCTCCGCAAGCTGGCTACCGAACCGATCCCTTTTTAAGGTTGACCGGCAGCCCGCATGACTATTGGACCCGGGCGCGATTCCTGCATCCCGCTCCTCCGAATTTCCCCGCATGAAAATCCTCATCCTTTCCCGCAACGCACAGCTCTACAGCACCGACGCCTTGGCCACCGCCGCCACCACCCGGGGCCACGAGGTGCGGGTGGTGGATTACCTCCGCTGCTACATGAACATCACCTCGCGCAAGCCGCGGATTTACATGGACGGCGAGGAATTGGTGGCGGACGCCGTGATCCCGCGGATCGCCGCACGGCACACGTTTTATGGCAACGCGGTGGTCCGGCAGTTCGAGATGATGAACGTTTTTTCGCTGAATGATTCGGTGGCCATCGCCCGCTCGCGGGACAAGCTGCGGTCGCTGCAAATTCTAGCAAAACGCGGGATCGGACTGCCGGTGACCGGGTTCGCCCACCACACGGAAGCAACCGGCGAGCTGATCAAGATGTGCGGCGGCGCACCGTTGGTGATCAAGCTGCTGGAGGGCACGCAAGGTGTCGGCGTGGTGCTGGCGGAAACGGCGAACGCTGCGGAATCGGTGATCGAGGCGTTCAAGGGCTTGAACGCGAACATCCTGGTGCAGGAATTCATCAAGGAGGCGGAGGGGGCCGACATCCGCTGCATCGTGGTGGGCGGAAAAGTGGTGGCGTCGATGAAACGCCAAGGCGCACCGGGTGAATTCCGCTCGAACTTGCATCGCGGCGGATCTTCGGAAAAAGTTAAAATTTCCTCGGACGAACGGGCGGTGGCGATCAGCGCGGCCAAAGCCATGGGCCTGAACGTGGCCGGCGTCGATCTGCTGCGTTCGAATCACGGCCCGGTGGTGATGGAGGTGAATTCCTCCCCGGGGCTTGAAGGTATTGAGCAATCTTCAAAGAAAGACGTCGCCGGAATGATCATCGAATTCATCGAGCGCACGGCGGTGAAGCCGGCGAAACCGACCGACAAATAAGGACGCTCAAGTGATCGTTGCCAAACCGGGCGCACCTGGCCTTGAGCCGACTGGCTCAGCCCCCTCGCGCACGGCGGCTAGGGCGGCGGAAATTATTTTTGACCGAGGCTGATGGTTGGCTTGTGGGGTTTGCTTTGTGTCGAAGTCCTTGCGTGATCCCACCTGACCCGGCATCGTCCCGCGCGTGATGCGATTGGCGGTGTTGGGAAGCGGGAGTGCAGGGAATGCGGCGGTCGTCGAGTGCGGCGGGCTGCGGCTGATGATCGACGCGGGATTGAGCGCGAAACAATTGTCGCTGCGGCTGCAACAAGTCGGGATCGATCCTGCCTCGCTTGACGGGATTTTGCTGACCCACGAGCACGGCGACCATGTCCGCGGGCTGAAAGTTTTCCTCAAGCAGAATCCGGTGCCAGTGTTCACGACCGCCGCCACCGCGCGGGTGGTGCGGGAAGCCGGGATCGACGGCGGGACGTGGAAATTTTTCGAAGCGGGCCAGGTATTCGCCATCGGTGCGATCGCGGTGGAGACCTTCGCGATCCAGCATGATGCGGTGGACCCGGTCGGTTTCGTGGTCGGGCACGGCACGCGGCGGCTGGGATTCCTATCAGATGCTGGCTTCGTGACCCGCAGCATGACCGAACGGTTGCGCGGCCTAGACGGGATTTTCGTGGAGGCCAACTACGACGAAGGCCTGCTGGAAGCCGACACCAAGCGCCCGTGGTCGATCAAACAACGGATCGCTTCGCGCCATGGACATTTGTCGAACAGCCAAGTCACCGACCTGATCCGGGACATCGCCCATCCGGCCCTCGGGCGGGTGGTGCTGGGCCATTTGAGCTCGGATTGCAACTCGCCGGAAATCATCTTGGCGAGGCTGCGCGAGTGCCTAACGGAACTCGGCCACAGCCATGTCGGCCTGCACTGCGCGTGCCAGCATGAGCCGACGGACTGGTTCGATTTCTGAGTTCATTTGGTGATTCGCCAGCTCCGCAGCATCGCCAACGGCACCAGACTTACCCGCGCATGCTAGAGTTCTTCCGCGCCGCCGACCAACATCGAAGGCAAAACGCCCAAACAAATCGAACTCATCCGCGTCCTCGATCCCGCCTGCGGCTCCGGCTCCTTCCTGATCGTCGTCTATCAATTCCTGCTCGACTGGTATCACCAATACTATATCTCCCACGATCCCGAAAAACTCGCCAAAGGCAAATCTCCCGTGCTCGTCCAAGCTCGCGGCGGCGGTTGGGTGCTCACCACTGCCGAGCGCAAGCGCATCCTGCTTTCCCATATCTTCGGCGTGGACATCGACAGCCAAGCCGTGGAAGTCACGAAGCTTTCGCTGCTCCAAGGAGAACTTCGAGACAATGCTCAACTCCGCACCGGCAACGTGCGACGTTGAAAACCCCGCACGAGCAATCCGCGCTGGACCGCCAGATCACCGCCACGGACACCAACCGATCTTCCCGTGCAGCAGCGCATTGGCCAGCTTGCCAAAGATTTCCAGATGTGGCAGATGACATTTAGGAACGCAACGCTCAGCCTCGATGAGTGACAAGCTGAACCGCGACACCGCGACACCGAGAAGCCCGCGAAATTGAAATTCTAACTCCCGTGACCCGCATGAAATTCCTCCCTCCCGCCGCCATTGCTCTAACCGCATTCGTATCTCTTGGCCGGCTCGGTCAAGCGCGGCCGGAACCACCCGCTCCTGCTCCGGTGCCGGAGGTCGCCAAGCCCCCCGAAGCCATTTATACATCCGGCCAAGCATCGCCGGACGGGATCGGAAAATTTTTCCATGGCCGCGAGATTGCCAAGGTGATGGGGCATCCGGCGATCGGCTGGCTGGAACGCGACGAGCGCGAAAAGGAAGAAGCGCCGAGCAAGGCGATCGGCGCGATGGATCTCGCGCCCGACGCCGTCATCGCTGACATCGGCGCGGGCTCCGGCTACTATTCCTTCCGGATTTCTCCGAGGGTGCCGCAGGGCAAGGTGATGGCCATCGACATCCAGCCGGAGATGTTGGAGTTCCTGAAGAAGCACGCGGATGAATTGACGATCACCAACGTGGTCCCGCACTTGGGAGCCATCGATGATTTGAAACTGCCACCGGCCTCGCTCGATGCCGCGCTGCTGGTGGATGCCTACCATGAGTTTTCCCAGCCGGCGGAAATGTTGGCGTCGCTCGTTAGATCGCTGAAGCCGGGCGGGCGGGTATTCCTGCTGGAGTTCCGCGGGGAGGATCCCGCAGTGCCGATCAAGGCACTTCACAAGATGACCGAGGCGCAGGCGAGATTGGAATTCGAGGCTGCGGGCTTGCGCTTCGTGTCGAACCGCAGCGATCTACCGTGGCAGCATTTCATGGTCTTCCAGCGGCCGCCGGCGAACTAACGCTTAAGCACCGGGAAGCCCGCAGCCGGACGCAGTTTGGCGGGTGGCTCGATCTGGAACGAACCGGTGTCGCCGAGCTGATAGGAGGTGTAGGCGATCGGGATGACCGTCAACAGCAGCGCCGGATCGTTGTCGCGGGTGATCGCGTCAATGTGAACCACGGCGGCGCAGTTCGGGCTTTTTTTGACGACCAGAAGATCGCCCGCCTTGAAAAAAGCGGCGGCCTCCGGTTGGGCCGTGGGGAAGACATACTCGATGAACACCGGATAGGGCATCGGTTTGGTGAAATCGTCGGGCTTCACCAACGCTTGTGCCCGGAGGACGATGCCCGGATCGAAAAAGTCCTTGGGACCCAGCTTCCTGACCGCCTCGATCTGATAGTCGCCCTCGACGTAGGTCAATAACAGCGGGCGGTCGAAATTGGTCAGGTAGTTGCGCATCAGCAAGGAGTTTGCGCGGTCCCGTTGCTCCTTGGTGTAGCCGAAATACCGCTTGTAGAGTTCCTTGGGCGCGAGGGCGTTGCCATCCGGGACATCGGTCAACGGGTATTTTTTCAAAACCGGCAGACGCCCGAGTTTGCCGAGGATCTGATAGTTACGGGGATCCTCCGGATTGCCGAAAATGTCCAGGCAGACCGCCCAACTGACGACCGCGAAACACAGCGCCAGGGCATTGGCCAACAACCACCAAAAATAGGCAGGCCGGCTCGGTGATGGCTCTTCAACGGTGCGGGGCACGACAGTTCGGGATTTTCAGGGGGTGCCGCAAGCATCGCCGTCCGCCACCGCGTGGGAGCCGGTGGCTTCGCCGGTGGTCTCGAACGAGGTGCCGCAGCCACAGGACCGCGCGGCCTGGGGATTGTGGATCTTGAACCCCGCGTCGGTCAGGTCGTCGGAGTAGTCGATTTCACAACCACGGAGGCGGTCGAAACTATCAGCCGCGACGATCACGCGGGCCGCGCCGGATTCCACCACCGCGTCGCCGGTCTCGGGCTCGGCCACGTTCATCTCGTATTGCCAACCGGCACAGCCGCCGCGGCGCACCGCAAGGCGCAGACCGGATTGGGCGGATTTCGCCTTGCTCGACAAGAGCTTGCCGAGTTCTTCGATGGCTTTGGGAGTGATGGTGATCATGCGTGCGGCGGCAACCTAGGGGCTTTCCCGGGGATTTGAAACTGGAAATCTGAAGAAGCGCGATCCTGACCGTTTCGCGGCTTGCAGGGGAGCCGCAGATTCCGGATTTTCCCCGCCAATTCAAATCAAAGAAAGGTCTTGACGTGCCATCCCTCCACCTCTTCATTCCGCCCCGCCCGTGAATTTCCGCGGTGCCCCTAGACTAGGTGGGGTGTATCCTGTTTTTTGACTCAAGCGTATTTATTCCATGTCTTCATCCAAAGATTCGTCCAAGAAACCCGCCGCAAAACCTCAGGTCAAGGTTCCCAGCGCGGCAGCACCCAAGGAGGATCCGAAGAGCGCCAAATTGAAAAAACCGGCCGTCGTCGTCCCCGCGCCGAAAGCAATTTCCAAGCCGGTGGTGCCCCCCCCGACGAAGGTCGTCGCCATGGCTCCCGCGAAGCCCGCAGTCGCGGCCAAGCCCAAGGCCGTCGCCAAACCCGCTCCCGCCAAGGCGAAAAAGGAAACGGTCGAATCCAAGCCCGCTGCCAAAGCTCCAGAGACCGCCAAGCGCCGGATCGATACTCCGGAGATCCAGGAAAAAATCCGCGAACTCATCAAGCTCGCCAAGGAACAGGACTACCTGACCTACGACGACATCAACGAAATCCTGCCCAACGACCTGGTGGATCCCGACGATGTCGAGGCCATCATGGAGCGCCTCCGCAACATGGAGTTCGACATCATCGACGCCTCCGAAGTGGACCGCTACAAGGACAAGAAGCGCGACGAAGGCGACGGCGAGGAAGAAGACATCAAGGCCGACCAGAAGCTCGACATCCTCGACGACCCGGTCCGGATGTACCTCAAGCAAATGGGCCAGGTCCCCTTGCTCACCCGCGAGCAGGAAGTGGAAATTTCCAAACGCATCGAGGACGCCGAGATCGAGGTGGCCAAACATCTCCACCTGTTCGGATTCGTCACCGACTCCTATCTGGAATTGGCCGAGAAGCTCAACAAAGGCAAGGAGCGCTTCGACCGCGTGATCCTCGACAAGAAGATCGAGTCGCGCGAGCGCTACATGAAAGGCCTGCCGAAACTTTGCGATCAGCTCAAGGTGCTGCACCACG
>JANMJJ010000074.1:0-7243 GCA_031371325.1 Akkermansiaceae bacterium
GGGCCTGTAGCTCAGCGGTTAGAGCAGGGGACTCATAATCCCTTGGTCCAGGGTTCAAATCCCTGCGGGCCCACCCAACTTTTCTTGTAATTCATTGATTACAAGAATGTATTGAAGTAACTTGGTTGAAATCAATTTCCGCCATTTTGAGCCGAAATTGGTCAATTTTAGGCACATTTAGTCATTTAAGTTGCAGAAAAGTTTCAGGCACAACTTCCATTGATCGATCATCCGCAGAAACCATTGTCACCGCTGCATCAATGGAATCCTCAATAATCAGCGCGGTCCAGTGGAGGAATCGAGATGATGTTAGAGCCAAAGCGATTGGAAAGTTCAGCAGATCGATCTCCGGCGGAATACCGACTGCATGCTCGCGCTTGCCGGTCGTTCCGGCGGGCTCGTGGCCTAGGCCCAGCACGATGTGGGAAAAGACAAGGTCACGCCCGATCATCTCCGCCGCGTGCGTGATCACCTTCCTGCCTCCGCCCGCAAACAACTCATTGAGGACATCCACCTCGTTTCGGCATGGACGCGCCCGCATTTCAAAGAAATCTCCCGCGACGATGACTGGATCCCTCATTGTGGGGGTGTTTCGGCATTGGGTTCGATGGGGATTGTGTCCCGTCGTTGTGTCCCATTTTCGATCCACCCTTCCTTTGTTTCATAAGGATTCCAGCGTTTTCAAGGGTTTCTTGAAGCGATGGCGGACAGGGAGGGATTCGAACCCTCGGTGACATTGCTGCCACACACGCTTTCCAAGCGTGCTCATTCGACCACTCTGACACCTGCCCTTGGAGGGCGGGACGCTAGGAACTCGATCGGGACTTGGCAACCCCTATTTGAAATCTTTGGAAATCAGCCGCCACGATCAGCCGTTGACGACGCGGGCGAGGATCCACAGCAGATCCGACAGCCGGTTGAAGAACAGCCGGACGACCTCGGGGACCGGCTCGCCGGATGCCTGGAGGGCGAGCACGCTGCGCTCGGCGCGGCGGGCGACCGCCCTCGCGAAGTCAAGGCCGGCGCGGGCGAGCGAACCTTCCGCACCGGGTCTGGCCCAACCGGTGAAATTGACGCCCTGCGCTTCGTAGCCGCGGGCTTGGGCGACGAGCCAGTCGAGATCGTCAGCGGTGAGCGCCGCGAATTTTTTCTCGCGATAGCGGCCTTCGTCCTCGGGCAGACAGGCAAGCTGGCCCATGAGGCCGATGAGCAGCGACTGGAGGCGATCGATCAACGCGATCCATCCCGCGTCGTGGGCGGCGGCACGGGCGAGTCCTAGCGCGGCGTTGAGTTCATCCACATTGCCCAAGGCTTCGATGCGCGGGGAGGTCTTCGCGATGCGTTTGCCGAACAGCAGATCGGTATCTCCTGAATCGCCCCGGCCGGTGATGATGCTCATGGGGAAAGATCTATGCCGGAGAAAAATCAATGTCCATCCGCATTCATCCGTGATTCCTAGGGGCCGTCCATGAAACTCGCGAAACTCGGTGCTGGCCCTGAAATTTTCCACACGATCCAAGGCGAAGGCGTGAGCGTCGGCGCACCGGCCGTGTTTATCCGTGCCTCGCGCTGCAACCTCCACTGCGTCTGGTGCGACACGGATCACACCTGGAATTTTGAGGGCACGCCGTGGCCGCACGAGAAGGATGCGGTGCCGGGATACGCGAAATTTCGCAAGGCGGAGGTGACTTTCGAGATCGATCCGGCGGAAGCGGCGGAGCGGGTTCTCGCGTTCGGTTGTCCGCGCACGGTGATCACCGGCGGCGAACCCTTGCTCCAGGAAGAAGCGTTTTTGAAAATGATCGGCCACATCCGGGAACGGCAGCCCGAGCATCAATTCGAGGTGGAAACCAACGGCACCCGCATCCCCTCGCCCGCCTTCCATGAGGCGGTGAACCAGTTCAACGTTTCCCCGAAATTGGCCAACGCAGGCATGACGGAATCGCTGAGACTGAATGCTGCGGCTCTGGAATTTTTCGCCACGTCGCCCAAGGCGTGGTTCAAGTTCGTGGTCGCCGAGCCAGTGGACATGAAGGAAATCGAAGCCCTTTGTTCCGTTCACACGCTTCCAATTCCGCGCGTGCTGCTGATGCCGGAAGGGCGGACGGTCGCGGAGCTGGACCGCAACGCGCCGTGGCTGGCGGACATTTGCCGGGACCGGGGTTTCCGCTTTTGCGACCGCCTCCACATCCGGCTGTGGGGCGACAAACGCGGGGTGTGAAATCCGCCAACCTTAATTTTCGATGAAGAAACGCAACTTTCGGATCGGCACTGGGTTTCCACCGGCGTAAAACTTCGCACCGTCATGAACCGTAACCCACCACCCTCCGACGACTCTTGGGAATCCGACGCCGTTTGGAAACTGCTGGACCAAGCTCCGCCGAAGACCGCTGGAGTTAGATTTGCGGATGACACCGTGCGCGCGGCTCGCCTGTCAGTGGAAACCAAGCCATGGTGGAGCCGTTTGTTCTCCCCTGCCCCGTTGGCGGGCTTCGCTGCCGCGACCGCCGCTTTGACGTTCGCCGTGATTTCACTCGTCGGCCCCACATCGACGTCCAGCGGGCCGACCGTCGCTTTGAATTCGCCGCAAGCGGTCGCCATCCAGGACATCGCGGAAACCGAAACGCTGATCGCCGCCGTCGATCAGCTCGATGACTTCAGCGACAAGGAGCTGGTCAGCCTGATCGGATTCTAACCGCTTTCCCATCGCCTCCGGTCGCGCCAACTTCGCCGGGTGAATCAAGGCTTAATCTTCGATCTCGACGGAACATTGGTGCACTCGCTGCGGGGCATCGCGGCATCCTTGAATCAAGCACTGGCCGCGTCCGGCCTGCCCGTCCACCCGGACACGACGGTTAGAGGTTTCATCGGCAACGGTTCTCGCATCCTGATCCAGCGGGCCGCGCCGGCGGATGCGGACGAAGCGCTCCTCCACACCGTCGAGCAGGCTTTCAAGGCCGACTACGATCTCAATTGGCCGGACGGCACGACCGCCTACGACGGGATCACCGAATTGTTGGAATCCCTGCAAACCCGCGGCTACCCGCTCGCCGTGCTTTCCAACAAACCGCATCCGTTCACGAAAACTATCGCCTCGCGGATGTTTCCAACCATTCGCTTCGCCTCGGTGTTAGGCCAGCGTGCTGGAATCCCCCACAAGCCCGATCCCGCCGGTGCGCTTGAGATTTCCAATAGCCTCCACCTGCTCCCGGAAGACTGCACCGTCATCGGCGATTCCACCATGGATCTTGAAACCGCCCACAACGCCGGCATGCGGGCCATCGCCGTCACCTGGGGATTCCATGATCGGGATCGGCTGGTCGCGGCGGGTGCCGAATTCATCGCGAACGATCCAGCCAGCTTGTTAGCGATGCTCGATTGCCCTGTTACCCGGTGAGGAAATTTGAGACTTTTACACCAACGGTGTTTCGCCTCACAGCCCGGGGTTGGTGCGCGGAGCGGGCCGACCCCGGGGAATACGGCCATGGAATTTGAACCACATCGTGGTTCCGTCCGGGCTCGGGAGGCCGGAACTCCGTTGGAGTTCTAACTCGCGCCGGGCAAACCCAAGGTAGCCCGTCCGGGCAACCTTGGGCTTTGGGGCGTGACACCGTTGGTGTGGAGAGAAGATTCTTCCACCCGCCCTCCTCACCGCGATTCGCCCGTATCTGTTCTTTGACCGCATGCCATTCCGAAAGGGACGTCTCGTCCCTTCGTATGGATGCCCCCTAACGATTCAACTCATCCACTTGTTCATTCAGCGTGCAAAAGTCATAGAGCCAGCCAACGAGGAACAGTCCGCCGGTTAGAAACCAGATCAGGCCGGTGCCGATTTTCCCCAGATAGAGGCGGTGAATGCCGAACACCCCGAGGAAGGTCTGGAGGATCCACGCGACCGAATAGTCATACCGACCGGCGGTGAAACGGGCATCCGCCTGCCGGTCCATCCCGGGAATCAGGAACACGTCGATGAGCCAACCCACGCCCAGCAGACCGCCGGTGAAAAACCAGATCGTTCCGCTGATAGGCTTGCCATAGTAAAACCGGTGGGCACCCGTGAAGCCGAAGATCCACAAGAGGTAGCCGATGGTTTTGCTGTGCGTTTTCACGTCGTTCATGCGCAAGCGATGCGCTGGCAAAAAGAATCCCGCCATGAGAATTCGTGGCGGGATTTGGAATACGTGACTCAGGCGAGCTTTGCAACCAAGCTCGCGGCGAGTGCTTTGACCGCCGCTTGCAGCGCCGGGTCGATTAGATTTCCGTCGGCATCGAATGCTTCGTAAGCCTTGGGAATCGAGACTTGGTCCGGCAACACGGTGACACTGATGTTTTCCAACAACGGCCTGAACTGGGCAAGACTGCGCGCGCCACCGTAGCCGCCCGGCGAAGCGGAGAGGATCGCGGCGGTCTTGCCTTTAAACGCTAACAGAGGTGGCTCGTCGTCGGAATCGGCCCGGGAAACCCAGTCGATCGCGTTCTTCAACGCGGCGGTGATGCCGCTGTTGTATTCCGGCGAGGCGATGATGAATCCCTCCGCATGCAGGAACAACTCCTTGAGCTTTTTCGCGGCTTCGGATTTCCCTTCGGACGCTTCGAGATCTTCATCGAAGATCGGCATGCGGAAATCACGGAGCGAGATCAGGGTGACGTCCGCTCCGGCTTCGCGCGCTCCTGCGGCGGCGATGGTGGCGAGTTTCTGGTTGTAGGACTCGGCGCGGAGGCTGCCGCCGAAGACGAGGATGCGTGGTGTGCTCATGATAGTTAGACAGATGTGGTTTCGAGGAATGGATAGTCGGTGTAGCCGTTAGGACCGTCGCCGTAGAAGGTGGACGGTTCGGGCGCGTTGAGCGGCGCTCCGGTGCGGAAGCGCTCGACGAGGTCGGGATTGGCGATGGCGGATTTCCCGAAAGCCACGGCATCGGCGGAACCGGAGCGGATCGCCTCGTGCGCGGCGTCGGCGGTGAAGCTTTCGTTGGCAATGTAAACGCCGCCGAAGGATTGCTTGAGCGATGGACCAAGCGCGGGCTTGTCATACGATTCGCGGGCGCAGAGGAAGGCGATTCCCCGTTTCCCGAGTTCACGCGCGGCGTGGTGAAACACCGAGGAAATGTCCGAATCTCCCATGCCGTGGGCGTCGCCGCGGGGGGCGAGGTGGACACCCACCCGGTCCGCACCCCAGACGGAGATGACGGCATCGGTGACTTCCAACAGGAAGCGCGCGCGGTTCTCGATCGAGCCACCGTATTCGTCGGTGCGCTTGTTGGACGAGTCCTGGAGGAATTGGTCGATCAAGTAACCGTTAGCACCGTGGATCTCGACCCCGTCGAATCCGGCGGCCTTCGCGTTGCGCGCCGCGCGGCGATAGTCCGCGACGATTCCGGGAATTTCCAGGAGACCCAGGGCACGCGGAGTGACGAAGTCTTTCAGCGGCCGGATCAGGCTAACATGTCCGGCGGGCGCGATCGCGCTGGGGGCGACGGGAAGTCCGCCGTTCAGATAGATCGGATCGGAAACCCGGCCTACATGCCAGAGCTGGAGCAGGATTTGGCCGCCCGCCTGGTGCATGGCTTGGGTGACGAGCTTCCATCCTTCGACCTGCTCGTCGGACCAGATGCCCGGGGTGTTCGGATAGCCGACGCCCTGCGGCGAAATCGAGGTGGCTTCGGTTAGGATCATGCCGAACGAACTGCGCTGGACGTAGTATTCGGCCATCATGGCATTGGGCACTCGCCCGGCCGATGCCCGGCAACGGGTGAGCGGCGCCATGACCATGCGGTTGGGAAAGGTGAACGCTCCGGCTTGGAGCGGTTGGAAAAGTGGGTCTGACATGAGTTGATAGATTAAAGGTTCAGGCTTCGGGCTTGGCTTCGAGTTTGAGTTCGATGACGACCTCGTCGCGGATCAGGTCGTCGGTCTTGCCTGGATAAACGATGCCGAAATCCTTGCGGTTGATGTCGAACTTTGCGTCGATCTTCACGGTGTCGCCCGACTGGCTAACAGTCGCGGGGAAGCTGATGTTCTTGGTGATCCCGTGGAGCGTGAAGTTGCCGGAAACGGTGTAGGCGGTTGGAGAATCCTTTTTGAACGCGGTGACATCGAAGGTAGATTGCGGGAATTTTTCGACATCGAAGAAGTCCGGGCTTTTCAAGTGGCCCTGGAGTTTCTCGTTGTCCACGAAGGTGGATTTCATGTCGATGACGACCTTGTGGTCGTTTCCAACAGGTGCGCCGTCCTTGATGGTGAAATAGCCGGTGAACGATTTGAAGCCGCCGTTGTGGCTGCCGGTGACTTTCGAGCCGATGAAGTTCACTTGCGAAGCCGGAGTGAAGACATACTTGGTGCCGGCTTCCGCGGGCGTCGCGGACTTATCGACGGCTGCGGAGACCTTCGCGTCGGTGGTTTTGTCGGCAGGATTTTCGCATGAGACGAAAATGGCCGGAGCGGCGAGCGCGAGTGCCAGGAACTTGGTTTTCATGATGTGGTTCTATTCGGTTTGGAATGTTGGAGAAGTTAGCGAGATTTACTTGAGGTCAAAGAGAATCGCCTCGGAGGCTTCGGCGGTGGCGGTGATTTCGATTTCGCCGGGCTCTTCGAGCGACACCGCGTCACCGGCAACCAGCTCGATGCCGTTGACAGTGACAGATCCCTTGGCAACGTGGAGCCACAGGCTGCGGTCGTCTGTTAGTTCGTGCAGTGCCCGGGTTCCCGGTTGGAGTTTTAGCAAATAGATCGACGCATCCTGGGCGATACTGGCCGAGCCGTCGCGTCCATCCTGGGAAATGACCAAGGTTTTGACATCATTTTCATGACCCGGCGCGGGCGTCCACTCGGTGTAGGCCGGCTTCAGGCCGCAGGTATCGGGCGTGATCCAGATTTGCAACAGGTGCGCCGGCTCAGTGGACGATGGATTGAACTCGGAGTGCTGCACGCCGGTTCCGGCCCGCATCATTTGGATTTCGCCGGGCTTGAGGACGCGGCTGTTTCCCATCGAGTCCTTGTGGGCGAGTTGCCCCGCTAGCAGATAGGAAAAAATCTCCATGTCGCGGTGAGGATGGGTCGAAAAACCGCCGCCAGCGGCGACTTGGTCGTCGTTGATCACTCGCAGCGAGCGGAAGCCCATGTGTGCCGGATCGTAATAGTCGGCGAAGGAGAATGTGTGCCAGCTATTGAGCCAGCCGTGGTTCGCATTGCCACGCTCACCGGCGCGGCGGACATTCAGTTTGAGGTTCGTGGTCATGCCGCC
>JANMJJ010000217.1:0-3447 GCA_031371325.1 Akkermansiaceae bacterium
GGGACAACCGTAATTCGGTTTGGTCGCGATTGGATTCCATCTGGCGCGTGACGTTGTCCTTCCGCGACACAAGCGGGCCATGGTTGGCGAGATACCGGTCCTCCACGGGGGGGGATGCGGCCGGGGTGGGTGGCACGCTGGTTTCAAGCATGGCAACACGGTGCTCCAAGCGTTCGAGATGGCGACCGACGATGATTTCGCGGATGCGCTCGACGGTTTGAGACGGATTCAGAGGTAGTGGGTAGGGGGACATGGAGGCTCGCCGGGGGGGAGTTCCAGATCCGGGGAGATCTGAAACACGGTTGAGGAGGTGCGCCGTGACGTTATGAGAACTTGGCGGTTTGTAAATAAGATCCACGAAATTTTGGTTCCGACGATTCCGGGCGGCTGGTGAAAAACTCGAATCGGTGAAAGACACCGCGCAAGGAATGGGGTAAACAGTTCTCAATGTCCGAGGGCAACGAGGAGAAAGTGGATGAACGCGACGCGATTTTAGTGCAGGCCTACGCTAAAACCCGGAAGAGCCTGATCGCCAGGTTGGACAATTGGGAAGACCAGCGGACGTGGGATGAATTCTATCAGACCTACTGGCGGTTGATCTACTCGGTGGCGGTGAAGGCCGGGCTGCGCCAGGACGAGGCGTTCGATTGCGTGCAGGAGACGATTTTGTCGATCGCCAAGCAGAGCAAGAAGAAGCTTTACGACCCGGAGCAGGGTTCGTTCAAAACGTGGCTGATGAACATGACGCGCTGGCGGATCAACGACCAGTTCCGCAAACGCAAGAAGGACACCGCGATGATCACCGGCGAGTGGGAAAACGACCGCAAGACTGCGGTGATCGACCGGGTGGAAGATCCCAACGGCGACGTGTTGTCCCGGCTGTGGAACGTGGAATGGAAGAAAAACGTCGCGGATGCGGCGCTGTCGCGGGTCAAGGCGCAGGTCTCGCCCAAGCAGTATCAGATTTTCGATTGTTACGTGATCAAGCAGTGGGACGCGAAACGGGTGCAAGATCAGCTCAACGTGAGCATGGCCCAAGTGTATTTGGCGAAGCACCGGGTGGGTGCCGTGCTCAAGCGCGAACTCGCCAAACTCGAAGACAAAGCCGATGGCGATTAAAATCCGGCCGAACCCAGCGATCCCCGATCACGAGGTCCTGCGCAAGATCGGTGGCGGAGCGTATGGTGAAGTGTGGCTGGCACGCGGGGTGACCGGTGCGCTGCGGGCGGTGAAAGTGGTGTGGCGCGAGGATTTCGAGGACGCGCGGGGATTCGAGCGGGAGTTCGAGGGGATTTTGAAATTCGAGCCGATGTCGCGGGATCACCCGGCGCTGGTGAATATCCTGCACGTCGGGAGAAGTCCCGACGGGGTTTCATTTTACTATTACGTGATGGAACTCGGCGACGATGTGACGTCCGGCCAGGACATCAACCCGATCGAGTATGAGCCCCGCACGTTGCGGGCGGACAATCACCAAGGCTTGGAAATCCAGTGGGATACCGGCGTCTGCATCGACGTGGGCCTGCGTCTTGCCGAGGCCTTGGACCACTTGCATGAGCGGGGGCTGGCGCACCGCGATGTAAAGCCTTCCAACGTGATTTTCGTCAACGGCCGGGCGAAGCTCGCGGACATCGGGCTGGTCGCGACGCGTGGCCAGCGGACCTTTGTCGGGACCGAAGGGTTCGTCCCGCCGGAAGGTCCGGGCTCGGCGCAGGCGGACGTGTATAGCTTGGGCAAAGTGTTGTATGAAATCGCCACGGGCAAGGACCGGATGTCATTTCCCGAGTTGCCGGACGAAATTCCCGAGGGGGCGGATCGGAAGCGCTGGCTGGAGTTAAACAAGATCATCTGCGACATCTGCGAGCCGCGGATTTCCAAGCGCAAGATCTCCACTGCGGCCGGTCTGGCGGATGCGCTGCGTTGCCTCCAACGCGGGAAACGCCGGCGGCAGAGCGGGCTTGCCGTTTGGCTCACGACCTTGGTCCTGGCCGGGTTTGTCGGCTGGGCGGGTTGGGTGGCGATCAAGGATCGCGATTGGGTGAAGGCATGGGGCCGCGTCCCGGCCGGACTCGCCCCGGTGAAAATGGGCACGCTGAAAATCACCAGCATTCCTGAAAACGCCGAAGTCCTGGATTCCTCGGGAAATCCCATGGGAATCACCACCCCCGGCATCATCAAGGTGCCGGTGGGCGGCGAGGTGATCCTTTCGATTCAAAAGCCCGGCTACCGTTTGAAGGAAATTCGAGAAACCGTGCCATCGTCCGCCGTGAACGAGCCGTTCGTGGTCGGCGGAGTCCTCCTAGTTTACTCGCCGCCGCGACCGGGGGAGCCGTGGGAGGATCATTTTAGCAATCCCTACCAGCCCGTGGGGCCGGAGCACCAAAGTTCCGGTTTCGTGGAAAAAAGAGTCTGGGAGCAGTTCGCCCGTGCAGCGACCCGCCCGGCGGACGCGGTCGAATTCCTCAAATATTCGCAAAACGGCAAGCCCGCAGAGGTGGTTCTCGCATCATCTAGCGAGGCGAACGCGTTCTGCGACTGGTTCCGCCTAGGCGGGGTCAAGGCGGGATTCCTGACCCCGGACCACGAAGTGGTGGCGATCCAGGAAAGCTCGTTTGAAAATCCCGGCCTCAGCGAGCGAGCCCGCCGCGACGGCTTGAAGCCGTTCCGCTTGCTCGTCCGTCAGATCGCCTACGGCGAAATCAACATCACGACAAATCCTCCGGGAGTGGAAGTTTACATGAACGCGTTGTCAGATCCCACCTACCGACCCTCGGTGGGTTCCACCACCGACCCATTGCCGATTCCCAAGGTGAAACCGGGCGACTGGCAACTCTATCTGGTCAAGGAGGGATACAAGCCGCTGACGATCGACATCACGGTGAGCGAAGGTGAGAAAATCTCGAAGCACGTCACCCTGGAGAAAAGCCTCGGGGTGGTTTTCGGCAAACCTTGGGAGAATGAGATCGGAATGCGCTTCGCCCCCCTCGGGCAGGATTTGATGGTCTCGATCTGGGAAACGAGGGTGCGCGACTATCAGCTTTTTGCGAGGGAGTCCCAGCTTTTGGCGAAAGACCCGCGCCGCGCCGCGCCGCTCCCTCCCTATTTTCCTCAGACGCCGGATCACCCGGTCGTCAATGTTTCCCGCGAAGATGCCCAAGCGTTTTGCAGGTGGCTGACCGACCGCGAGCGCAAGAGCGAGCGCATCGCCGAGACTCATGTCTATCGGCTGCCGACCGATCTGGAGTGGAGCATGATGGTCGGCCTCCACGAGGAGCAGGGAATCAGTCCGGGCTGGCGGGACGCGCGCAAGCAAACGGTCTATCCATGGGGTGTCACCTGGCCGCCCGATCAAATCGTCGGAAACTTCGCCGATCTCACCGCTTCCAGCACGCCCGGGGTTTCGATCGAGCGGACGATTCCCAATTACGACGACCGCTTCGCCTACAC
>JANMJJ010000116.1:0-56689 GCA_031371325.1 Akkermansiaceae bacterium
GCCTGCTCTATCGGACCGCCTACTACGCGGAAAACGAAGAGGAACGCGAAGCTGAAGCGGGCAAAGCCGAGCTGGTATTAGCAAAAAACCGCAACGGCGAAACCGGCAGCATCCCGCTGACCTTTATCGCGGATCTGATGCGGTTTGAGACGGGAATGCCGGCGCGAGAAGAGGGGTGATCACTGGCAGAGTGGCTGGCGCATCTCGCGCCAGACCGTTGTCGAGGCGTCTCGCCTCGCGCACATTCCGCCACCGGGCGAGACGCCCGGACAAACGGTCTGGAGCGAGACGCTCCAGCCAGTGCGAACGCACATACATGAAATCAACCAGTGAAAGTCCGGGGCCTCCCGAGACGAGCAACGGGATAGAGACTGGTGATTATTGCGGCTCGCCGCCGGGGAAGATTCCGGCGATGGAGGACTCGGTTTTTTGGTCCATCCAGCGTTCGAGCGCGGCTTGCAGCGGGGCGAGGACTTCCGGGCGGGCGGTGGCGAGGTCGGTCTCGCCGTGGGGGTCGTTGGCGATTTGAAAGAGGGCGAAGTGGCGTCCTCCCTGTGCGGTGGGGGTGCAGACGAGTTTCCAATAGCGGGTCCGTAGGCAGCGTTGCTTGGCTTGGATCAGCCGGTCGAGGTATTCCTTCTTGAGCACGAACTGATAGTTGTAGTCCGGATCGATGCCGGTGAGTTCGTCCATCGCGGGGAGTTTGGGGCGTTCGACACCTTTGACCTTGAATTGGATGAAGGGAAAGCCAGTTTCGCCGTAGAACGGGCGGAAGACGGGCGTCTCGGTTTGGCGGATCCAGCCGGCGAAGCTTTGGCCCTGCCAGGTGGGGGATTTTTCCTGCTCCAGCAGATCCGCGAGCGACGGGATGACGTCGATGAGGCGCACGGTTTCCGGGATGACCTGCGGCGCGGTGCCGGGGACGTGGACGATCATCGGGACGTGGTTCGCCTGAAGGCCGCCATTGAATGTCAGTCCGTGGCCGAGGGTGACGCCGGGCTCGTAATGGTCATCGCCGTGGTCGGCGGTGATGATGACGATGGTGTTGTCCGCCAGGCCGTTGGCTTTGAGCGAGGCGAGGATCCGGGCCACGCAATCGTCGAACTGGCGGGTGCAGCCGTCGTAGAGCGCGCAAATTTGTGTCACTTCCTTGGGCGGCAGCGCCTGCCACTTCGATTCGAGGTCGGTGCCGCCGATGAAGGAGTCTATGTCGAAGTCCACGCCGTTGCGGTTGCGTCCCTGATAGGCGGGATCGGCGAACATGCTGCGGTAGGGTTCGCGGCTGCGATAGGGGAGGTGATTGCAGGAATAGAAGACGTGCCAGAAAAACGGCTTGCGGGCTTTGGCGACCGTGGCGAGCCGATCCTCGACCCGTTTGGTGACGACTTCGGGGGTGACGAACTGGGCGAAGGATTCCAACTGAGGAAAGAGCCGGTAGCCTAACGAATTGTCGAAATAGAGCGGGACGACGAAGTGCGCCATGACCACGGCCTGGCTCATGTAGATCTTGAAATTGTCAAAACTGGAGACCGAGAGATGTTCCATGCCGAGCGGGACGACCTCGTAATAGCCCGCGCACCAATCGCCGATGGCGGCGGTGTCATAGCCGCGTTTGCGGAGCAGCAGCGGCAGGGTTTCGATTCGTTTGTTAGTCGCTTCGACGGTGGCCCGGTCCGGATACATCTGGCGGATGCCATGGCTCTGCGGATACTGCGAGGACATCAGTTGCACGCCGGACTCCATGGTCGAGGCGATGGCAGTGTAGCAATTTTCGAAACGGCTGGAGCGGGCAGCGAGTTCATCGATCACGGGCGAGACGCCTGCCTTGGCGGGACCGTCGGAACGCTGGGGCTGGTAGCCGGCGCAACCCAACGAATCCCCGCGCAGCGAGTCGGAACCGATGATGATGACATTCATCGGCTTGCCGGAGGCTGCTTGGATTTGGCGCGGGCGATCCTTGTTGAAATTGAAGCCAACGGTGACGGCGATGATGAGGGCGATGCACGCGGCCAGCGTCCAGCCTAGGCGCCCGCGGCGGCGGATTTGCCAGAGCAGGGCGAACGCGATGACGGCGAGGGGAAGAATGGTGAATAGAACCAACAGGCTGGCCGGTTTCACAGCCTCGGGGATGAGATCCAGCGCTTTGTAATACCATTGGCCGAAGGCTGCTTCATCGAGGAAATACGGCCGCGTCTCCACCAACCGGAGGGCGAAATAACCATGCACCAGCGCGGTCAAGCCGAGGCTGCGGAGAATGACCGCGCGGCATGACAGGGGTTTCGAACGCGCCGTCCACAAGGCGACGAAAGGCTGGATGAGAACGGCTGCCGCGATGGTCAGCACGCCATAGGCGAGGAGCATTTGCAGGTTTTGCAAGACGAGGAATCCAAGGTATTTGTCGCGGGCGAGGGCGCTGAACTTGTTGGCCATTTCCCCCGAGGAACTCGTCAGCCGCCACAGGGCGATGCCATATTGCAGGGCCAGAAAGATCGAGGTGCCGGTCACGACGTGAAAAAACCTGGCGTGAAGAACCGGTGGCGGTTGATGAGTGTGGGAATTCAAAATAACAGATGCGCTGGCTGGAAATGGCGGGAATTCCAAGGATCAGGTCTCGGGCGGATTGACATAAACCCAGCGGGGGCTCAGCAGCTTTTCGATCACCACGCCGCTCCTGGATTGGATGCCTGCGGGAATGCTCAGCCGGAGGATCACCGAGGTCTTGCGCCCTTGATTATGGCTCAGAAGATTGGCGAGGGATTTCGCAACTTCCTCGTTCGCTTTGGCATAGCCGAAGAGCGTCTGATTGCTGTTCAGCGCGGTCAGCCGATAACAGTTCCAGCGGGTCGAATCCGCGAACTCGTGGCTGAAAAAGTGGTCCGGCTCGAGGTAAACGCGGAAGTCCAACGAGAGTCCGGCGGGGCGCTCGCTGGCGAAGCTGTCCCACTTCATCGGCTGGTAGCAGACCCAGGTTTCCCAATCGACGCGGGGTTCACCCGAGTCGAGGACTTCAAGGATCAGTTTGCGGCTGCTGTGGTCGGCGAGTTCGACGGTTGCAATCCAGAAATTCGACCGGTTATCCAAGCTGACCGGCTGGAACAAATTGGTCCGGCTGACCCGATTGAGGGGGATCGGCTGGCCTCCATAATAGCGTTCCATCAGGGGCCGCACCCGCTCGGGATGGCGGACCAGCCGGACGAGGCCAGCGACGCTGGTGGTGTCGAAAAACTTGTGGGTGATCGCATCGATCCGGTCAATGAGTTGGCCTGCTTCCAGTGCTTCTTTCGCGTCGTTTCCGAGCAAGGATCGGGTCTCGACCCGGATCTTGGCGGCTTGGACATCCGCTTCCTTGACCCCGGTCAACGACCAGATGATGCCCCCGCCGAGGATCAGCCCGATGAGAACGAACCAGCCCCACGGGATGGCTTTGTGATAGGTCGAATCCTTTCCCCAATCGTGCTCCAGGAAATCGGGATTGGCTGCTTCGGTCTCGATCAAAGCCTCGATTCCCGGCTGGTGGGTGCGGGACTCGATGTCCTCGCGAGCCGGCAACTCCAAGCGTTGGCTGACGTCGGCCCCAGCGGGCTTGCCGAGGCGCACCGGCAGTTCCCGCAGCCGGGTTTCCTCGCTCTCAAGCCGGATGACGGGCACTTTCTGATCCGCCGCATCGTCCACCGGTCTCAGTTCGAATCGTTTTTCCTCACGCGCCATTTCCAAAGGAAGAAAAGCTGCAAAAGTCCATCGACGCAACGCAACTCTCACTCTAAATCTGCGGCGCAAACCACCATGGCCGCAGCTCCGCGCATTCTCATCGTCACCGCCGCCTTTGGTGAAGGGCACAACAGCGCCGCCCGCAACTCGCGCTCGCGCTCGATGCCGCCGGTGCGCTCACCCAAGTGAGCGACCCATGTGTGCTGGGGATTCCGCGCATCACGGCAGTCGTCAACCACGGCTACCGCTACGTGACGACCCATTTCCCGAGGCTCTGGGCGAAAATCTACCGCTCTACCGACAACTGCGATTTCAGCCAGCAGCGCTCACCGGTGATGCGGCGGGTCGAGTCCGCGCTGGCGGATTTGATCCGCGATTTCAAGCCGGACGCCGTGGTTAGCACCTACCCGCTCTACCCCTATTTCATGACGCGGATCCTGGTCGCTTCCGGGGACAAGACGCCGGTGTTCATCGTCGTCACCGACTCCATCGAGATCAACGCGGCTTGGCTGCGGGCCAAGTGTGACCGCTGGCTCGTCACCGATCCCGCGACCCGGGAAACAATGATCCGGGCGGGGCTGGCCGCCGAAAAAATCGTTGATACCGGCTTCCCCGTGCATCCGGATTTTTCCAAACTGACACCCGTGGGAGCCTCGGACGCCTGCGATCCATTCCGTATCCTCTATTTCCCCACGGCCAAGCTGCCCTTCGTCCGCCGCCACAGCCGGGCGTTGTTAGACGCCTCGCCGGCCGTCCATCTTACGATCATCCTCGGGCGGAATGTCCGGTCGCTTTACTCTCGTGCCCGCGAAATCCAAAACGCCTACCCGGGCCGCGTCCGGCTCATCGGCTGGACCCGCCGCGTCCCGCAGTTTCTCAACAACCACCACCTCGTCGTCGGCAAGGCGGGTGGTGCCACCGTTCACGAAGCCATCGCAGCCCGCTGCCCGATGCTCATCCATCACCTCGTTCCCGGCCAGGAAGAGGGGAATCTGCGGCTCCTCGAAATCATCGGCGGCGGTTACCTCGCCGCCACCCCCGAAGCCCTCACCCGCAGCGTGATCGATCTGCTCTCCGACCACGCCGCCGGTTGGCACACCATGAAAAACGCCCTCGCCCGCCACGGCCGCAATTCCGGTGCCATCGCCGCTGCCAGATATATCGTGAAAGAGATCGGGGATCGCGGATCGGAGATGATCGATTGAAATCATCATTCCCTCCCGCCTCTTCCTCGTTCCATCAACCATCAACTCTCAACTCTCAACTCTCAACCATCAACTTCTTCAGTGACTTTCCTCTTCGACATCGGCCGCGTCCTTCTCGACTTCGACTTCGAGTCCTCGATGTCCCGGCTTTTCCCCGTCGGGATCACCGGCTCCACGGAACGGATGAATCTGTTATTGGAGCGCAAGGACGAGCTTGAAACCGGCAGGATCGAAGTGGACGAATACATCCACTGGGCGCTAAAGATCCTTGGAGGCGACGCCACGCCCGAAGAATTCCGCCACGCCTGGCAACAAATCTTCACCCCCAACGAGCCCATGTGGCAACGCGTGCGCCAGCTCGCCGCCGACGGCCACCGCCTCATCCTTTTCTCGAACATCAACGGCATCCATTGGCCGTGGATCACCGGAGAATTCCCCGAACTCACGCTGTTTGACGATGCCGTCCTGTCCTTCAAAACCGGCTTCATCAAGCCCCAGCCGGAAATCTATCAGCACGCCATCGGCGCCCACGGCCTAGTTCCCTCGGAAACCCTCTACATCGACGATCTGGCTCCTAACATCGCCACCGGCCGCGAACTCGGCTTCCGCTGCTGGCAATACGACCTCCACGACCACGCCGCCTTCGAGTCCTGGCTCGCCGACAATCTCAAATCTCAAATCTGAAATCTCAAATTTCCCCATGTCCATCCTCACCATCGCCGGGCGCGAATTCAGCTCCCGCCTGTTTCTCGGCACCGGCAAGTTTCCCTCGAATGAATCCATGCGCGACGCCCTCGCCGCCAGCGGCACGCAGATCGTCACCGTCGCCCTCCGCCGCGCCGACCTCAGCGGCAAGCGTGACCCCTACGCCAACATCCTCGAATTCATCGACTCCGAAAAGTATCTGCTGCTCCCTAACACCAGCGGTGCCATGAACGCGGAAGAAGCCGTGCGCCTCGCCCGCCTCGCCGCCGCCGCCGGTCTCCCCAAGTGGGTGAAGCTCGAAATCCACCCCGATCCCACCTACCTGCTTCCCGATCCCATCGAAACGCTCAAGGCAGCGGAAATCCTCGTCAAGGAAGGCTTCACCGTCCTGCCTTACATCAACGCCGACCCCGTCCTCGCCAAGCGCCTGCAAGAAGTGGGCACCGCCACCGTCATGCCGTTGGGCGCGCCCATCGGTTCGAACCGCGGCGTCGTCACCCGCGACCAGATCCGCATCATCATCGAGCAAGCCATCGTCCCCGTCATCGTCGATGCCGGGCTCGGTGCCCCCAGCCACGCCGCCGAAGCCATGGAACTCGGAGCCGATGCTGTGCTGATCAATACCGCCATCGCCATCGCCTCCGATCCGGTTAGAATGGCCGTCGCCTTTAAGCTCGCCGTCCAAGCCGGCCGCGAAGCCTACGAACTCGGCCTGCCAGCAGTCCTCGACCACGCCAGCGCCACCAGCCCGCTCACCGGGTTTCTCGGGTGATCTAGGCAGGACGGCCAATCTCCGTTGCGGAGCAAGCCACTGACTGGAGAGCCGGAGGGGCGAGCGGGGCAAATCAATACCCGGTTCCTACCTCGATCATTTTTCAACCACCGGTGCGTGGCGGACGCGGCTTCTTTTTCGGGTCTGGAGTGACGTCGCGCATGCCGGTGCCACCTTGAGATTTCGCTTTCTGCATCTCGGCCTGGCGCTCGGCCATGCGTTGGACGAAGCCCTTCTTGTCGCTGGTGGTGCGGGCCTTGAGCTCGGGCTCGGGGACCTTGCTCATCAGGTAGGTCTGGCCGATGGAGAAGATGTTCTGGGTGGTCCAGTAGAGGGCAAGCGCGGAGGCGAAGTTATAACAGAAGAAGAAAAACATGAACGGCATGAACATGATGATCTTCTGCTGCATCGGATCGCCGGTCTTGGGCGTCATGCGGATTTGCAGGAAGCTGGAAATCGCCATGACGATGGGCAGGATGTTGAACGGAACGCCACCGAGGAACGCGAGGTGGGTGAAGGTGTCAGGTTGGGAAAGGTCGGGGACCCATAGGAAGCCTTGGCCGCGGAGTTCGACGGCGTATTGGAGCATCCGATAGAAGCCGAAGAAGATCGGGATCTGGATGAACATCGGCAGGCAGCCGCCGAGCGGGTTGATGCCGTATTTCTTGTAGAGACCCATGGTCTCGGTGTTGATCTTGTTAGGATCGTCGGCGTATTTCTCTTTGATCTTGGCCATCTCCGGCTGGAGCTTGGCCATCCGCTTCATGGTGTGGGTGGACTTGGCATGGAGCGGCCAGATGACGACCCGCACGGTGACAGTTAGAAGGATGATGGCGAGGCCCCACGACCAGTTTTTCGCCACGCCATCGAGGAGGAGGTGGTATTTGTTGAGGAGGAAATTGAGGGTGCGGGACACCACCGAGAACCAACCGTATTGCATGACATCGCCCCAGCCGTCGCCCCAGGCCTTGTCCATTTTGCGGAGCATCGTGTTATCTTTCGGCCCGATGAAGACGAGGTATTTGAGGGTCTTGAGTTCGCGCGGGGCGAGGGTGGAGGAAGGCAGTTGGAGACCGGCGCGGACGGAGATGACGGGCTTCGAACCATCGGTCAGTTTGACCTCGGCGGGCTTGGCCCAGACTTCGGTGATGGCCGGTTCTTGCGGGCGGACCACGGTCGCGAAAAACTGATTGGTGACACCGGCGAATTCGACGGGCTTGTGACTATTGCTTTTCATGACCGACTTCGCGGAGCTGATCATGCCGCCCTTGAAGCTGGAGCCGTCCTTGAAGTTCATGCCACCGTTTGCCAGCCAGAAGAAGCCGGTTTGCTGGCCGACTTCGGCCTGATAGGTCGGGGCTGACTCGCCGAGGAAGAGGCTCCACTGGTTGAGGTTGATCGCGTTGGCGGCGGCGTTTTCGAGCTTGAGTTCGAAATCGAGGAGATAAGGGGTGCCAGGTTTGTCGGACTCGACGAGCGAGAAGGTTTTCTTGGCGATCAGGCCGGAAGGAAGCTTGGCGATGAAGACGGCTTTTTTGTCGGCGACGGATTCGTCGGCTTTGTAGGCGTAGGCGATGTTTTCGAGATTCTCTCCGGCCCCGGCGAGGCCGCCGATGGGACCTGCACCGAAATGGTTGACCTGAACCAAATCCGTTTTGCTGCCGACCTGGAACTGGTGTTTGAACTCAGCGTGTTTGATGCCGCCGCCGATGTTGGTCAGGGTGAAGATGACCTCGTTGGTTTCGAGGATGAAGGTTTCTTCCCCGGTCGGTGGTAGTTGAGGCTCGACGGTGAGCTCCGCGTTGGTCGTGGTGACCGTTTCGGGATTGGGCGCGAGGCTCTTTTGAAGGGCTTCGTCACGGGCGCGGATCGCGTCCTGCGCGGCTTTATTCTTGGTGGAATAGTAGAGATTGGCTGCGAGCAGGCTGCCGCAGAGGGCGAGGATCACCCAGGTTTTACGATCGTACATGGAGGCGTGGTGGGAAGATTAAGGGTGGGGTGTTTCGCGGTGGCAGGAGCAAGGATGGTTCTTGGTCTCCGCACCCCGGGGCGACGGGACGGGGTCATAACCGCAGCCACCCCATGGATGACAGCGGAAAATCCGACAAATTCCATACCACGAGCCGAGAAACGGGCCGTGGGCTTCCACCGCTTGCAGGAAATAGTTCGAGCAGCTCGGCGTGTAGCGACAGCCGGCGGCGGGACCGGAGACGACTTTGAGCATCGGACCGAGGATCCGCTGATAGAAACGGATCAGGACTCGGATCACGGTAATGAGGAATCGCGTGATCACGATTTTTCCGCAGGTCGGGGAAACAGACCGAGCCGCCGCGCTTGCCGCAGCCAGTCGGACTCCAGTTCCGCAAAGGTGGCCTTGGAACACCCGGGGCGGGCGATGACGACGAGGTAGCGGCGGATTTCCACGAAGGCAGGGGCATGTGACTGGACTAGCGAGCGGAATCTCCGCCGCAACAGGCTGCGGTCATGCGCCTTGCCGCTGCGCTTGGTGGTGATGAAGCCGGTGCGGATCGTCACTAAGGCGGGATCGACCAGCGTACTCAAAATGACAAACCGGCCGGCTTTCGCCTGACCGGTGTTCTTGACCCGCGCGAAGTCCGCACGCTGGGTCATGCTGCATGTCCGCGGGAGTCGCATGGCGGGGATGCTGTGCTCCCGGACATTGCCGGGGCAGGGCGTCAGTTGCCGTGCTGCGTCGTGTGACGGCTGTATTGGATCTCAACGCCCTTCGGCACGAGGCGCTTGCGGCCTTTTTGGCGGCGGCGGCGGATGATGTCGCGGCCGGATTTGGTGGCCATGCGAGCCCGGAAGCCGAATTGGTTTTTCCGTGTGCGCTTGGATGGCTGATAGGTGCGTTTGCTCATGGCGTGGGCCTCAAATAAAGGTTCGTAATCCGTCCGGTGTCCGGCTCGGGGCGCGAACTCTATGCCTCGGAAGCAGGTTGTCAACCCGGCAATGGCCACGAAATGAGATTTTTTCTGGCGGGCAAATCCGCTGCAATGGTCGGGTTCCAATCCCCGTATTCAGGCGATGCGATGCGTGTGGATGATTTTCCTGAGCTTGCCAACATTGGCGGACGCGGATCCGCAGGCCTCGACATTCGATGTGGCGCGGGCGGTTCTGGAAGTCCGCTGCTTGGAATGTCACACGCAGGAGAAGGCCAAGGGCGATTTGGTTTTCACCACCCGGGAAGGAATGATCAAGGGGGGCGAGGGCGGGACGGTGATGAAGCCCGGCAGCCCCGATGATTCCGAAATGATGAAGCGGGTCCGCGTGGCCGCCGATCACGAGGACCGGATGCCGCCGAAAAAAAGTGGTGAACTTCTGACACCCGAGGAAATCGCCGCGCTCAGCCAGTGGATCGAAGCGGGCGCGCCTTGGCCCGAAGGCGAAGTGCTGGTACCGAAAGCGAAAACAGCATTGCCGCAGTGGGATGCCCCGCCGGACCTGCGGATTGTTTCGATCGAAGCATTTCCCAAGAACGTCTCGCTCGAAACTGCGGCCGATTTCCACCGGGTCATCGTGATCGCCCGTTTCAAGGATGCCTCTACCCACGACATCACCGCCCAGTCGAAGATGACTCTGGCGGATGCCTCGCTGGCCTATCTGATCGGCACCTCGCTGACCCCGAAGAAGGACGGTGCCACCCGCTTGCGGATCGACTATCGCGGGCTGACCACCGAGGTACCGGTGACCGTGAAAGACGCGGAAAAGCCTCGGCCGATATCCTTTCAGCTCGACGTGATGCCGGTCCTGACCGCCGCCGGCTGCAACACCGGCTCCTGCCATGGCTCGGCGCGGGGGCAGGATGGATTCCATCTTTCGCTGTTCGGATTCGATCCAAAAGGAGACCACTTCCGGCTCACCACCGAGATGGCCGGCCGCCGGATCAATCTCGCGCTGCCGGAGGAATCGCTGATGCTCACCAAGTCCATCGGCACGGTCCCCCATACTGGCGGCAAGCTGATGAAGAAGGATAGCCCGTTCTATCAGACACTGCTGAAGTGGATCCGCAACGGCGCGAATTTCGACGAAGGGGAAATTCCCCGCCCGACCGGCATCGATGTGCAGCCGAAACAGCTCGTTCTAACGGGCAGCGACGTGAGGATTCCGTTCACCGTCCGCGTGCTCTATTCGGACGGGACGGACCGCGACGTGACGATGCTGTCGAGGTTTTCGAGCTCCAACGACAACTCGGTTTCCATCGGCGTCCGCGAAGGACTCGCCGCTTCCAAGAACTGCGGCGAGGCGTTTTTGTTAGCACGCTTCCACACCTTCACCGAAGGCTCGCAAGCCATCGTTGTCCCGGCAAATCTCGCCTATCAGCGGCCTGAATTCGCGCCGTTCAATTACATCGACACGCATGTGGCGGAGAAACTCAACAAGTTGCGGATCATTCCTTCGGAACTGGCGGACGACGAATCATTCCTGCGGCGCGTCTATCTGGACATCGTCGGTGTTCCGCCGACCTTGGCCGAGAGGGAGAGGTTTCTATCAGACAAGCGCGCGGAAAAGCGCGAGGTGCTGGTGGACGAGCTTCTCGGGCGCAAGGAGTTCACCGAAATGTGGGTGATGAAATGGGCGGAACTGATGCAGATCCGCACCTTCAACAACGGCCCCCAGCAGGTTTCCTACAAGGCGGCGATCAACTACTATCAGTGGCTGCGCGAACGGATCGCCGGCAACGTGCCATTCAACGAACTGGTCAAAGAGCTGCTATCCGCCAAGGGCGGCACCTTCTCCAGTCCGGCGACCAATTTTTTTCAAATCGAGCAGGACGTCCTCAAGCTAGCCGAAAACGTCGCGCAGGTTTTCATGGGCACCCGCATCCAGTGCGCGCAGTGCCACAACCACCCGTTCGACCGCTGGACGATGGATGATTACTACAGCTTCGCCTCGTTTTTCGCCCAGGTGAAACGCAAGCCCGCCGAAGATCCGCGCGAGCGGGTGATCTACGACGAAGGCGGGGAAATCCAGAATCCCGTGACCAAACAGAACATGGTGCCGAAGTTTCTCGGCGGGCCGAGACCCGATCTCAGCGGCCAATCGCGGCGGGAAGCCGTGGCCAACTGGCTCGCCTCGCAGCAAAACCCCTGGTTCGCCAAAAACGTCGTCAATATCGTCTGGGCGCATTTCAACGGCGTTGGCATCGTCGATCCGGTGGATGACGTCCGTGTTTCCAACCCGCCGTCGAACCCAGAACTGCTCGACGCGCTCGCGGGGAAGTTTGTTTCCTACAACTACGATTTCAAAAAGCTCGTCAGAGACATCTGCACCTCGCGGACCTATCAGCTCGCCACCCGCACGAATGAAACCAACGTCACGGACACGCGGAATTTTTCCCACGCGATGATCCGCCGGGTGCGGGCGGAAGTCCTGCTGGATTGCATCTCCCAGGTCACCGCCACGCCGAACAAGTTCAAGGGCCTGCCACTCGGCGCACGGGCCGTGCAAATCGCGGATGGCAACACCTCGAACTATTTTCTAACCACCTTCGGCCGTGCCACCCGTGCCACGGTTTGTTCGTGCGAGGTGAAGATGGAACCCAATCTCTCACAGGCGCTCCACTTGCTGAATGGCGATACCACCCAGAAGCGTGTCCGCGACGGCAAACTGGTGGAGACGATGCTCAACGAAAAGAAAAGTCCGGCGGACGTGTTCACCAACCTCTATCTCACGGTTTTGAGCCGCCAGCCCACGGACATGGAGCGCGAGAAACTCCTCGCCGCCGTGGACTGCCAAAAGGAACCGGCCAAAGTGCGGGAAACCCTAGAGGATGTGTTCTGGGCCCTGCTGAACTCGAAGGAGTTCATCTTCAATCATTGATGCCCGGCGGGCGAACCGGCCTGTTGGAATTCCATCCGGATTCCGATGCCCCACCCCAAACCATCGGGCCGGCTTGGTAAAGCAAGTCGGCTCGGGGAGATCAAAACCTGTGCCCACCCGGATTCACATTCGTGACATGCGGGGGAATGATCACCGGAGGAGGAATGAACGTTGGAAAGAAAGGACGGTCGAGAGGGTTCTCGATGGGTGGGGCGACGATGGCGGCAACTTCGGCGTCCTTGGCACCTTTGGCGCTTTTCGCACTCTTCGAACTATAGCCATTGGCGTCGCCGGTGTTAGGATCGAGTTCGGCGAGCAGTGCTTGGACTTCGGCGATGGACTCCGGTGCCGTGGCGATCGCACATTGGGAGATGATCCGCATGCTGTCCGGTGCGGCGGTGATGGCAGTCTCGACGATGGCGACGACCAGCGCGACATCAGCATCGCTCGCTTGGATGGACATTTTCACGATTTCACAAGCGCAAGTGGAATTGGCTCCCACTTCGGCCTCGACGATTTCGAGCACCTTGGAGACATCGAGCTTGATCCGCTGCTCCACCGAGAGTGAGACGGCCCTGCAATCCGCTCCTTCCGCCCGTTTGCCGGATTCGCGGTAAATGGCGGACATCCGTGCAAGGCCGTTTTGCAAGCTGTCAGTCTCGATTTCGTAGGGCTGGGCTCTGACGCTGACGGCGACCTTGCGATAAGGAGAAGGGTTGCGAAGAACCTTGAGATCGACCACGGATTCCACTTTTTGCTGGCTTGAAGGTCGGCGATCAAGGGTGATGGCGTCTTGGGTCGAATAAGCCGGTTTCCCATCGGCGAAAATGCATTGGGCGCTTTCAACTGCCGGAGTTCCGGATGGGTCTGACAGGGAAGCGCCTTCGGTGAAGGACTGTTGGCTGTTTCCGGCGATGGCTTCAGCAGTTTCGCTGAACTCCGGGAAGCGGGTGGTGTTGGCCATGTTTTGAGCAGAAAGCGTGGCGATCGTGCTGAGGACAAGGGCAACAACCATGTGGGGGGACACGGATGTTTTCATGGGGGTGGGGGGAACGGGGAAAACTTCACATGCTCCGTGGATGATGTGCAATTCTTGATTATCTAATTTTTTAAAAAATAAACTCTTCGGTATTCAAATTGTTGATTATCAAGGCTTTGAAAATCGATCCAGCAAGAATGTTGCTAATAATTTAGATGTATTGAATATCTTGAATTGCTTAAAGACCTTACAAAATGATACCGAAATGGTCGCTGAATGGCGGGAATCGAGTGGTGTTAGGCCTTGATGCCGCCGGTGTGACGAGATTCGTGAAGGAGGTTCATGCGCGGACCGCCGTGACTGCGTCGCAACACCGATTTTTTCACGACGTTGTCGGCACGGAAATTATGCCCGGATCGGACTCATTTTACGGTTGCTCTCACCACGAGAGTTGCTAAACCTCCGTCGTCGTCAGCGCAATCGAGCCTTCGGGACAATCGACTGTCGGCGACAAAGTGCAACGCCTCGGTAGCTCAGTTGGTAGAGCAGTTGACTCTTAATCAATTGGTCCTTGGTTCGAATCCAAGCCGGGGTACTTCTTTTGTAATAAAAGACTTAGGGGCTAAAAATCTCCATTTTTGGTGGTGTGAAAAAAGTTCATCCGGCAGTTTTGAACCCGACCTTCCCAGTCTGGAAATCGTTTCTCGCTCTCCGCCGCTCTCCGCCGCTCTCCGAACACCACCGCCCACCGCAGTGCCTCGGCCTCGGCAAGGCCGACGTCCGGGCCGACACCACCGAGGCGGAGACCAAGCGCAAACCCTCGTCACCTGGGACAGGACTCCAAGAGCAATGGATCAGCGGTTTTTCGCTAGGGCGTTTGCTTGGCTAGGCTATGGTTGAACAGGGCTTGCAGTTGTGATGAGGCGCACTGATTTTTCTCGGTGATCTCGATAGTAATCGAAGGCGTCGTTGAGCGATCCGAACTCTTTGAAGAGGATCACTGCAAGCAGGGCGTTGCGGATTAGGGCTAGGTTTTTGGCTCCTCGGGGCAGTTTCTCGGCGTATTTGTGATAGTTACCTTGGTTTTTCTTGATGGCGGAGAGGTTGTCCCCGCCGAGTTCAAAGATTAGGCAATTGTTTTTTTTGGGGGGGTGTAGGGCGTCGGAGGTGATGGTGGCGTTTTCTAAAAATGCGCCGCTTTGCGTCAGGAGTTCTTGCGCGACGGGCAGCTCGCTGTCGGCCTTTTCTCCGCTGTAACTGGCCATGGCGACGGGCCGTCCGTCTTCGTGGCGGCAGAGGGTGACGATCCTCTGCATCGGTCTGGTAAATGCCTTGCCAGATGGTGTTTCCAGCGGGTCGCCCGGCCTTGAGGTAATGCTCGTCATTGAGGGCGGCGCGGAGTTGGGCCGATTTCAAATTGTGTGGTGGCATGCCTGATTTCGAGGCTTTGGCTGACGGAATCGAGAGGAGAGCAGATGTGAGTGCAGATCATAACGCGCTTAACCTGGCCTTTTTAGGGTGAAAGTTTAGCGAGAACCGGGAAGTCCATTAAGAATAAGCTTCGATTGCTCAACTGAGCAATCGCCCCGACCCATTTGCACCAAGCCGGTGAATTGTCTTTACAATTTCCAAAAAATATCAACATATCCTTATTGTTTTTAATCCTTAACTTTTCCTTCCATGAAATCATTCATACAATTTCTCGCGCTAACAGCTTTGTGCGCCGTTAGCAGCGCGGCCCACACCGCGAACTTCCGGACGGTCGTGATCGACGCCGGACACGGCGGCCATGACAACGGCGGACAGTGGGGACGCGTTTATGAAAAGCACCTCGCCCTCGACACGGCGTTCCGGCTTGAAAGTAAGCTGAAATCCATGGGCTACCAAACGGTCATGACGCGCCGCAGCGATTATTTCATCTCACTGCCACAACGCGTCAGCACGGGAAACGGTTATCGGAACGCCATTTTCGTGAGCATCCACTACAACTACACTTGGAAGCAGGACGTCAGTGGATTGGAAACCTTCTACTCCAGTGAAGAAGGCAGACGCCTCGCCCAATGCGTTCAGAACTGCTTGATCCAGCGCACCCGCACGGTGGATCGCAGTGCAAAATACGCCCGATTCTACGTGATCCGCAATTCGACGCTCCCCGCGATCTTGGTCGAAGGCGGCTTCGTCAGCAATGCCGAGGAGCGGAGTCGGATGAAATCCGCGTGGTTCCGCGAAACCATCGCCCAAGGGATTGTCGATGGCATCCAGCGCTACCGCCGCGACTGATGAAATTACGCTGCTGCGGCATCGCGAAAGCCGCCTAGATTGCCACATGGCTGCCCTCACCATTGCAGAAACACTTGCCATCGAGGCTTCGGCGCTGGCTAGCGGATGGACTGAAGAGCAGCTTCTCAATTTGGCAGGCGAGAGGCTTGGACGCGCCATCGGTCGCTTTTTCCCCCATCCTGGAACGATTGTCGGCTATCTTGGAAAGGGCCACAACGCGGGCGATGCCTTGGTAGCACTTCGCATTCTCCGTGATCAGTTCGGCTGGAATGTCACCACCCGCCACGCCTATCCGATGGCTGGGTGTGCGCCGCTGACCCAAAAAAAGTGGACCGAACTCGGGATGAGACTTCCATTGGATAGATCCCCACAGTGGCGGGACTTCCAGGGACCGTTGGTTTTGCTCGATGGACTTCTTGGCAGCGGTTCGACCGGCTCGTTGCGCGACCCCTTGCTCAAACTCGCCGGGGAAATGGCAACGCTGCGGCAACAGGCCGGAGCCCGGGTGGCGGCGGTGGACATGCCTTCCGGAATCGACGCGGACAGCGGACTGATTTCCCCGGATGCGGTTGTTGCGGACATCACCTTCATGATCGGCAACGCCAAATATGGACTCATGAGCGGCCAAGCCGTGGCAGCGACCGGAGCGCTAGCCTTGGTTCCCGTCGAGCCACTCACCGCCGCTCGGACCGCCGACCGCGAACTAATTGCTCCGCAAACGCTCGATTGCGGGAAAGGCCCCCGCCCGTTCGATTTTCACAAGGGCATGGCCGGGCGGGTGGCGATTCTAGCAGGCTCGGAAGCCTACACGGGAGCGGCGGTCCTCGCGGCCACCGGAGCCCTCCGCGGCGGAGCCGGATTGATCACGCTCTTCGTTCCAGCATCCGCCCGATCCTTGATCGCCAGCAAGTGCCCGCCGGAAATCATCGTCCGTGGATATCACGACCCGCGTGAAGTGCTGGAATTCCGTTTCGACGCGCTCGTCACCGGCTGCGGTTTGGGTGAAATGGATGACGCGCTGGCGGATGGCCTGCTGGATTTGATTTCAAAGTCCCGAGTTCCGACAGTGGTTGATGCAGATGCCCTGAATCTAATCGCGATGCGCGGGAAAACCGGAATCCTAACGGATACTCATGTCCTCACCCCGCATCCCGGAGAGTTCGCGAGACTCGCCCCGGATCTGCGAGACTTGCCGCGGGAGGATGCGGCACGCCGGTTTACCGATCGCATCCCGGCCACTCTCTTGTTGAAGGGCAGCCGCACGATGGTCACCCGCAAAGGCGAGCCACTCCGGTGCAACGCGACCGGCACGCCGGGCATGGCCACCGGTGGCCAAGGCGACTTGCTGGCTGGAGTCATCGGTGCCCGCCTGGCCAGCGGAGATACCGCGATGGACGCCGCGGCCCTTGGCGCTTGGCTTTGCGGTCGCAGCGCCGAAATCGCGCTGACCGAACACAATCGATCCGAGGAATCGCTCGCTCCAAGCGATGTTCTCGATTCCATCGGGGCGGCATTTCAGGATTGGAAAACCTCCTGCCGCTAGTGTGCAGGTCTGTAAATAGCGATTCATCATTCACTTTCCTCGCGCTCTTGCCGAGGGCGTCCTATGCCTGAGGCGGATGTTCCTAAGAATCTCCTGCCCTTCGGCTTTCTAGGCGGATCGCTTCGGCTCCAGATCGCGCCGCGCTCCTTGAGTGCCGGTCACCATCATGCATCAGTCAAAGATAGGGATTTTCGTCCGCTTCCTCGCTGATCGTCGTGGCGGGTCCGTGTCCCGGCAAAACGCGAGTTTCCGGTGGCAAGGTCATCAGATGTCGTGCGATGCCGTCCAGCAACTGCGTCGTGCTGCCGCCGGGGAGATCGGTCCGACCGATGGAGCTGGCAAACAGCGTGTCTCCCGAGAAAACGACGCCGTGATCCTCCAGATAGAAAGTCACGCTGTCAGGCGAGTGTCCCGGAACGTGGGCAAGTGAAATTTCAAGACCCACGAGGTACAGCGGTGCCGTCATCACGAAACGGCGGTCGATTTGATAGGGCGTCACCGAAATTGGCATGCCCCATGAGCGTGCGGTGGATTCCAAGGTCAGATCGGTGGAATAGTCTTCGAAGGCGTGCAGTTTCGCACCGAGAGCCTTGAGCGCGGCGGCATCGGTGACGTGGTCGTAGTGTTGATGAGTTAGAAGCAAGTCATCGACCCTGACTCCGCGGCGGGTGACCCAGTCGGCGATTCCCTCGGGCGCGTCGATGAGGAGATTGCCATCGGGAGTCTCGATTAGATAGCCGTTGGTTTGGACAAGGCCGCCGGTGTAGGGGGAGATTTTCATGGGAGGATACAGTTAGGTGTTCCAACGAAAACGCCCCGTCCGGAATGAACGGGGCGTTATTGATGGCGCAGTCGGGTCTTCTCCAACTCAGGCTTTTCTGGCGCGAAGCGCGAAGATGAGCATGATGGCACCAAACACCAGCAGGACGATGCCCCACGAGATGTTGATGTTATGGCCGAGGGATTTGTTGTAGATTTCACTGCCGCGGGTCACGAGACCATAGGCGGTTAGGATCAGCCCGAACAGTGAGAAGAGAATGCCAATCGGCAGGCGGAGATCGAAGTTCATGGGATGGATGGGGTTTGGAGTTTAGCGGAAGATGATGTTGAGGATCACTGCCACCAGTAGCACGATGGTGCCGACGACGGCGGGACGCTTCCAAAGCGGTTCATTCACTTCCCTGATCTTGGCGGTCAGGGAATAGACCAGGCCGGTGAGTTCGCCATCGGTCTTGGTACGCTTGGTGGCGAGGGAAACACCGATGGTGATTACGAAGCAGAAGGTCCAGGCGACGATAGCGAGCCAGAAGTTCTGCGCCATGCTGGAGGTGAAGCCATATTTCGCACCGAGCCAGCCACCTTGCACCCATGGGATGCCTGTGCCGATTTCAGACAAAGGAACCGGGGCGCTGATGCCGTGGAAGATCATGGCGCAGATGGTTCCAGCCAACAGGCCGAAGAATGCTCCGTGACCGGTGGCCCGCTTCCAGAACATCCCCAACAGGAAGGTGGCGAACACCGGCGCGTTGACGAAGCCGAAGACCAACTGCAGGAAGTCCATGATGTTATTCACATTCTTCGCCACGTAGGCAAAGCCGATGGAAATGATGATACCCGCAACAGTGGCGAACTTGGCCATCCACATGTAATGGGCGTCGGACTTGCCCTTCGCGATGTAGGATTGATAGATGTCGTAGGTCCAGACGGTGTTGAAGGCGGTGACGTTGCCGGCCATCCCGGACATGAACGAGGCCATCAGCGCGGTGAGCGCCAGCCCTAACATGCCGGTCGGCAGGTAGTGGGCGATGAGCGAGGGAATGACGAGGTTGTAGTCAGTCGCGCCGGTGACGCCGAGCGGGATGGTATAGTTCGATCCGGCCTTGGCCATCAGACCGAGTGCGATCATGCCGGGGAGGATGACGATGACCGGAAACAACATCTTGGGAATGGCACCGATGATCGGCGTGCGGCGGGCATCGCCCATGGACTTGGCGGCCATGGCACGCTGGACAACGAGGAAGTCCGTGCACCAGTAACCGAAGGACAACACGAAACCGAGACCAAAGACCATGCCGAACCATTCGACACCCATCGGGTTGGCGGTGGTTCCCATATACTGCCACGAGTGAACGAATTCGGGGCCCTTCGAGGTGGTCAGCGTCGCCATCAGGCCGTTCCAGCCACCTAGGTCATTGAGACCGATGATGACCAACGGCGCGAAGCCGAGCACGATGAGGAAGAACTGGAGCACTTCCGTGTAGATCGCGGACGACAGGCCGCCTTTGAGGACGTACGCGAGAACGACCACCGAAGAAACGATGAGCGAGACATTGTAGTCCCACTTGAGCAGCAAGTGGAGCAGCGCGGCCAAGGCGTGTAACGACGCTCCGGACGAAGCGACAGTCATCACGGCGAAGGAAATCGCGTTCAAACCGCGAGTTTTCTCATCGAATTGCAATTTCAAATACTCCGGCACCGAGCGCGCCCGGGAACCGTAGTAGAAAGGCATCATGAAGATCGCGAGGAAGACCATCGCCGGAATCGCGCCCACCCAATAGAAGTGGGCGGTCATGATCCCGTATTTCGCGCCCGACGCGGCCATGCCGATCACTTCCTGCGCGCCGAGGTTGGCGGATAGGAAGGCCAGGCCGGTGACCCACACGGGAATCGAGCGTCCCGAAGTCAGGAAGTCGGAGGCCGACTTCACATATTTTTTCATCACGAAGCCGATCCCGATGACCACCAGAATGTAGATCCCGAGGATCGAATAATCGATCGGATGAAGATTGATTTGAGGAACCGATGAAACGGCTTCCGCGCCTGCAACGCCGGCGGCTAGTATTGAAATGGAATGAAGGTCGATCATGGGGATTTCTGGTGGGTCTTCGGGAAAAATGGAGCAGCCCCCCACGACATGGAGAAGCGGCGTCCGGGCGCTCGTTAGATTGCTCCGCTCACTCGGCGGAGAACTTGAAGCTCATCTTGTGATCGTAATTCTCGCCGGGGCGAAGCACGGCGGATGGGAACGACGGTTGGTTAGGCGCATCCGGGAAACCTTCGGTTTCGAGGGCGAAGGCGGTGCGGTAGGCATAAGCCACACCGCCTTTGCCGATCGCCTTGCCATCGAGGAAGTTGCCGCCGTAGAACTGCACGGCAGGCTGGTTGGTGGAGATTTCCATGACGCGGCCGGACTTGGGATCCATCACCTTTGCGGCGAGATGCATGGCCTCAGCTTTTTTCAGAACCCATGCGTGGTCGTAACCGCCGCCGAGTTTGAGGGCCTCGAAATCGGCATCCACCCGCTTGCCAATGGCCGTCGGCTTGGTGAAATCCATGGGAGTTCCGGCGACCGGATCGATCTTGCCGGTCGGGATCAGGCCGGCATTGGTGGGCAGATAGCCATCCGCGTTGAGCATCAGGATGTGGTCGTTGATCGTCGTGGTGTGGTCACCGGAGAGGTTCCAATAGGTGTGCTGGACGATGTTGAGAACGGTCGGGGCATCGGTGGTCGCCTTGGCTTCCCACTTGAGTTCGTTTTCGTCGTTGAGGGAGTAAGTGACCTTGACGGTTAGGTTTCCTGGATAGCCTTCCTCGCCGTCCTTGGCGGTGTAGGAAAACTCGACGCCTTTGTCGGCCGTCGTTTTGCCGGACCACAGCACCTTGTCGAAACCTTTCAAGCCGCCATGCAGCGCGCACGGAATGCCACCGGGCTCGTTGTTGGTGGCGAGCTTGTAAGCCTTGCCATCAAGCGTGAACTTGCCGTCCTTGATGCGGTTGCCAAAGCGGCCGACCGTCGCGCCGAAGTAGGAGGTATTGGTTAGCCAGCCCGCTAGGGTGTCATAACCGTGGGTGATATCGGCCGTCTTCCCGGACTTGTCCGGTGTCTCCATCGAGACCAGGATGGCTCCGTATTCGGTGACCTTGGCCGTGAGGCCGTTCTTGTTGGTGAGGGTGAAAATTTTCACCTTTTTCCCGTCGGGCATTGCCCCGTAGTTTTCCTCTTTGACTTCCATGGCAGGGCTGAGTTGGCAGGCCAGCAAGCTCATGGCTAGCGCTGAAATGAGTGTGGGGCTTTTCTTCATGCGCCGAAGGGTTTGGCTGATATCGTCGGCAATGCCAAGCGCGAATTTCCACCACAAATGAGGGGGTGACGGGGCGCCTAACCCATGTTATTCCACACGCCATGACCGCCCCCGAGAATTGGAACAAGCTGCTGGGATCCATTTTGGAAAATTTCGGCTGCCAAACCGGAACCCTCCATCAGGCGAAGGACGGCGCGACCACGCTGACCCTCGTCTGCCAGATCGGAGTGCCGGACTTTCTCGTGGAAAAAATCGCGACGATCCCCTTCGGCAAGGGCATCGCCGGGGTCGCGGCCGAGCGCAAGGAGCCGGTGGAACTGTGCAATCTCCAGGAGGATCTTGACGGTGTCGCACGGGTCGATGCGCGCAAAACCGGGGTCTCCGGCTCGCTCGCGGTGCCGGTTTTTTCCAACACTTCCGGTGCGGTCATCGGCACGCTCGGCATTGGCAAGTTCGCGCCCTATGAGTTCACCGCTGCGGAAAAACAGCGGTTGATGGATTACGCTGCGGAAATTGCCGGGCATTTCGAACACAAACCGTTGTGAGGTGATTGACCCGGCCGACGATGTGATTAGACTCGGGCCATGACAACGGTGGAATCAGCGACCAAGATTCTCGATACGATGCTCGGACACCTCGGGTTCACGGCCACGATCGAGGTCCAGGAAACCCACGACGGACCCTGCCTGCAGATTCATTCGGGCGAGAGCGAGACGATCATTGGCCAGGATGGAGACCGCCTCGACGACCTGCAATACCTAGTCAACCGGATCGTCCGCAGGCATTCACCCAAGGCCGAGCGAATCAAGGTGGACTGCGGCCATTTCCGCTCGATCCAGGAAGACCACCTGAACGAGGAGGTCAAGGGCATCGCCGAACGGGTGAAGAGCACCGGCAAGTCGTTCCAGATGCGCCCGCTCAACGCTTATTACCGGCGCTTGGTTTACAATGTTCTGGTCGATGATCCGCAAATCGTTTCCCATTCGCCGCAGGGTGATGATCGCCTCAAGCGGATCACGATTTCCGCCAAATCATCACCCGGCTCCCCCTCATGAAAAAATCCTTGTTCGATTGTGGGACCCGCGACGCGGTCGCATCCCTCGGGTTCCTCGCGCTGCGGGTGATGGTGGGACTAATGATGCTCATCGGCCACGGCATTCCGAAAATCCGCGACTACGCCGGCCTCAAGACTTTTTTCTACGTGCCGGACATGTTCCCGACGAGTTGGGCGCCGATCTCCCTGCTGGCGTGCATTGCCGCGGAGGTCGTTGCCTCGTCATGCATCATCATCGGCTTCGCCACCCGGCCGGCCGCGTTCGTGTTGGGATTTTCGATGGTGGTCGCCGCCTTCGGCAAACTCGGCTCGACGCCTTGGTTCCTCAACTCGCCCAATCTCATTGAAACCAAGGAACTGCCTCTGATGTATTTGATCACCATGATCGCGATCATTCTCGCAGGTGCCGGCGGTTATTCATGCGACGCCGCGATCTACAAGGAGACCAAACGCCGCCGGTGGTGAGATATGGAAACGCACCGACTCGTTCTTCCCGGCGACCTCAATCACTACGGTTTCCTGTTTGGCGGGCGTCTGTTAGCCTGGATCGACGAGGCCTCGTGGATCGCCGCGAGCCTCGACTATCCGCACTGCCAATTCGTCACCGTGGCGATGGACACCGTGGAATTCCGCCAGAGCGTGCGCGACGGCACGATCCTGAGGATTTCCTGCACCCGTGAACGCGAGGGCGACACCAGCGCCACTTACGCCGTGAAAGTCATCGATGAAAGGGCTGGCCCGCTGCCGATTTTTTCGACACGGGTGACCTTCGTCAGTGTCGATGACGCGGGACGAAAACGCAGCATCTGCGGCTGAAACCTATGATCGAAACCGTCGATATCGTTCTGTCCTTGGAGAAATCCGAAGACGACGCCGCCCGCCGCCAGGCCGCCGCCGGCAAGCTTGGTGTCCATCTAACACGCATCGGCGGGATCAAGCTGCGCAAGCATTCGATCGATGCCCGCCAACGCGCGGTCAAGGTCCAGCTCCGCCTCGATGTCTCGTTAGATGGTCCCTTGCCCCCGGATGAAACGCCGCACTGGTCCGCCCCACCACTCTCTAACGAAGCGCGCCCCGTCATCATCGTCGGCTGCGGTCCGGCGGGATTGTTCGCCGCGCTGCGGTGTTTGGAAAGCGGGCTAAAACCGATCCTGCTGGAGCGCGGCAAGGACGCCAGCGCGCGGCGCTTCGATCTCGCGCCGCTGCTGCGCGAAGGCCGCGTGATCGAGGAGTCCAACTACTGCTTCGGCGAGGGCGGAGCCGGCACTTTTTCCGATGGCAAGCTCTACACCCGCGCCTCCAAGCGCGGTCCCGTCGCCAAGGTTTACGAAGTGCTCGTCGCCCACGGCGCGCCCGAGGAAATCCTAACCGATGCCCATCCGCACATCGGTTCCAACCTGCTGCCCAACGTCGTCAAGGCGATCCGCCACTCGATCATCGCCGCCGGCGGAGAAGTTAGATTCCAGACCAAGGTCGTCGATTTTCTCATTACGAATGGCCACATCCATGGCGTGATCACCGCCACCGGCGAGGAAATCCTCGCGGAGTCAGTCATCCTCGCCACCGGCCATTCAGCACGCGATATCTATCGGCTGCTCGCGGCGAAACATATATTGCTGGAGCCGAAGCCGTTCGCGGTAGGCTTCCGGATCGAGCATCCGCAACCGTTCATCGACCGCACCCAATATCATCTCGATTACGGCCAGGAACGCCCGCAGCTGCTGCCCGCCGCGCGCTACCGCCTAGCCACGAAAATCCGCGACCGGGGCGTGCATTCGTTCTGCATGTGCCCCGGCGGCTGGATCGTCCCGGCCTCCACCGAGAACGACGAGGTCGTCGTCAACGGCATGAGCCTGTCGCGCCGCGATTCGCCGTTCGCCAACTCCGGCATGGTCTGCACCGTCGAGCCCGAGGATCTGCGCCCGATCGCTAGAGAGCACGGCGTGCTCGCCGGATTGGTTTTTCAAAAGGAACTCGAACGCACCGCCAAACAAGCCGGTGGCGGCGGCCAGGTGGCTCCAGGCCAACGCGTCACCGATTTCCTAGACGGCAAAATTTCGGCCAACCTTCCCGACACCAGCTATTTCCCCGGCACGAAATCCGCGCCGCTGCACGACTTGCTGCCGCCGTGGATCACCAGCCGGATGCGCGAGGGCATGCGGTTGTTCGGCCGCCAGATCCATGGCTACATTTCCACGGAAGCGCTATTGTTAGGATTTGAAACTCGCACCAGTTCCCCGGTTAGAATTCCCCGCCGCGATGACACCTTGGAGCATCCCGAAGTCGCCGGACTCTATCCCTGCGGCGAAGGCGCGGGCTACGCCGGTGGCATCGTCAGCGCGGCGATGGACGGTCTGCGGATTGCGGATGCGGCGTGTGTCAAAAGGTGATTATGCGGTTCGCTTTCAAACGTGCTTCTAAAATCTGACAATCGCACAGGGTGAGCATTTCCCGTCCTATCAATCGCTCGATTTCACTGCTCAATCATCTAGTTAATTGAACAGATCTCCGCCTGGGATTCCCAACCAAAGTCCAGCTCATCAGCCGCAAGGCCAGCGAACAGTATGACATCAATTTCCCTTCCGCCGTCGCCCAAGCCATGGAGTTCACCAAGGGCGAGTCCCCTGGAGTTCCCACGTTCCAAAGCGCCGTTCCGGCGCTTGGCTGGAAAAATCCGGAATCGGTTGATTTTCCGGTTGTCAAAAGCTGCGGGGGCACTCTTACTCCCGGTCCGCCTGAAAGGGTGGTGGAAATAATGGCCCGATAGCTCAGTCGGTAGAGCAGTGGATTGAAAATTCACGTGTCGGCGGTTCAAATCCGTCTCGGGCCACTTCCTTTCCCGCTCCTTGAGCGGATGATGAGTTTGCCACCGTGCGCGGTGGCGAAGGGTTTGCTGTGCGTCCGGGGTGAGAAAACCGGAAAATGTCCAGGATGCTCGCATTGCCCTGATCTTGGACTGTCAGAACACGGCGGTCATCCCTTTTGGCGACGCATCTCCGCCGACGGGCCGGGGATTCTATCGGGTACTCGTGAATTTTCCCTGGGGGCGGGAACGTCTCGTCGCTGCGCATGGACGGGAGATTCATGCCCACTATCAGACTCAATCCCTCCGCGTCAGCTCCACGAACACATCCTCCAGCGTGGCGACGTGGCGGAACAGCGAGCGCAGTGGCCAGCCGTATTGCGAGGCGAGTTGCGCGATGCGTTCGCGGGGGTCCGCGCCGGAATCGACCCACACAGTGTAGCGGGTCCAATTTTCATCAAGCGTCTCGGGCATGACTTTCTTGACGTGGTCGAGGCGGTTGAGGGCACCGGCGACGACTTCCGGGTCGGCTTGGATTTCCACCTGGATGCGGCCGGCAGCGCGCATTTGGCCGACGAGGTTGGCAGGGGAGTCGGCGGCTTTGATTTGGCCGCCGTCGATGATGATGACGCGGTTGCAGGTCATTTCCACTTCGGACAAAATGTGGGTGGAAATGAGCACGGTGTGGGATTGGCCGAGGCGGCGGATGAGCTCGCGGATCTGGCGGATTTGGTTCGGATCGAGGCCGTTGGTGGGTTCGTCGAGGATCAGCAATTCGGGATCGTGGACGAGGGCATCTGCCAGGCCGACGCGTTGGCGGTAGCCTTTGGACAAGGTTTTGATCATCTTGCGGCGGACGTCGCCGAGGCCGCAGGTGTCGATGACCTCGGCGACGCGGCGGCGGGTGTCGCCATTGCCGAGGCCTTTGATCTGGGCGCGGAATTTTAGGTATTCCTTGACCCGCATGTCCTCGTAAAGGGGGACGTTTTCCGGCATGTAGCCGATTTTCCGGCGGGCGTCGATGGAATGGCGGAATATGTCGTGGCCGGCGATGGTGGCGGTGCCGGAGGTGGGCGGCAGGTAGCCGGTGAGCATCCGCAGGGTGGTGGTTTTGCCCGCGCCGTTGGGGCCGAGGAAGCCGACGATTTCGCCGCGTGCCACGGAAAACGAGATGTCGCGGACCGCTTCGTGGCGGGCGTAGCGCTTGGTGAGTTGGCTGACTTCGATCATGATTTCGGCGGGTAGCGCGGATGGGTGAAATTCACGCTTGCGCGGTTGACGCGGCGGTGTGTGCCCCTTAATGAAGTGCCGCGCGTGGCGGGCCAAGCGGGAAATTTCCGGGCTCGCCACCTCATTTTACCCATTTCTCATGAACTCTTCGGTTTCGCCGCGACAGAACGCAGATTTACTGGAAGCAAAATACAGCCAATGGTGCGAAGACCCGAAGTCGGTCGATACGACGTGGGCAGCATTTTTTGAAGGCTTCGAGCTCGGTTCCGCCCAGGTGAAACGCAAGGAGGAAGCTGCGGCCGCAGGCACTCCCGCGCCTGCCTCGGATGCGGATCTGGCGTTTTTCGGCAAGGTGGTGAGCCTGATTTACAACTACCGGACGCTTGGCCACACCCAGGCCGGGATCAATCCGTTGGATGCCCCCGAGCGCAACCCTCGGCTCCGGCTCGACCAATACGGACTGACCGAAGCTGACCTAGATCGCGTGGTCTGGAATTCATTCTTCCGCCACGGCGACAAGATGCAACTCCGCGAGATGGTGGCGGGACTGGAGGCGACTTATTCCGGGAAAATCGGCTTCGAGTTCATGCACATCCACAATACGACCGTCCGCCACTGGGTGCGCGAACGGATCGAAACCCACGCGGTGCGGCTGGATGAAAGTCCCGCGAAAAAACTCAACTCGTTGTGCTGGGTGTTGGAGGCGGAGGCGTTTGAAAGCTTCATCGGCAAGCGTTTCCTCGGCGAGAAGCGATTCTCCAACGAGGGCGGCGAGGGCGCGATGATCATCCTCAACGCGATCCTCGAAGCCTGCCCTTCCCGCGGCGTCAAGGAGATCGAAATGGGCATGTCCCATCGCGGCCGCCTGAACATTCTTGCCAATTTCGTTAGGAAATCCCTGACCACCCTGCTCTACGAATTCACTCCCACCTATGAACCCGACACGGTCGCCGGTGATGGCGACGTGAAATACCACCTCGGTTACGAAAGCATTCGCGAGCTGTCCGATGGCAAAGTCCGCGTCAGCCTCGCGGCCAACCCGAGTCACCTCGAAGCCGTCAACTCCATCGTCGAAGGCAAGGCCCGGGCCCGCCAGCGCGTCCTCAACGACCACGGCGGCGGGGAAATCGACCGCGGCCAAGTCCTGCCGATCCTGCTCCATGGCGACGCCGCATTCGCCGGCCAAGGCTCCGTGGCGGAAGTCCTCAATCTCTCCCAGCTCAAGGGCTACCGCACCGGCGGCACCATCCATCTCATCATCAACAACCAAATCGGCTTCACCACCGTGCCCGCCGACGCACGCTCGTCCGCCTACGCCACCGACGTGGCGAAGATGATCGAGGCACCCATCCTCCATGTGAATGGCGAGGAGCCGATGGAACTCTACTGGGCCTCGATTTTCGCCCTCGAGTTCCGCCAGAAATTCGGCCGCGACATCGTCATCGACATGTATTGCTACCGTCGCCAGGGCCACAACGAGGCCGACCAAGCGGCCTTCACCCAGCCCACCATCGCCAAGAAAATCGCCGACCGGCCGACCTTCGGTAAAATCTACAAACAGTTGTTAGTCGCGCAGGGCGTCATTTCCCAAGCCGATGTCGATGCGCTCGAACAAGCGATCTGGGACAAGCTGGAAACCGGCTATCAGAAGATGCTCGAACTCCAGGAAGTGGGCGACCGCACCGCCTTCAGCGGATCGACCGGCATCGACCAACCGCCGTATTCGCATGCCCCGGTGGCGACCGGGATCACCCGTGAAAGCCTCCAGCGGATCGGCCGCGTCCTCACCACCATCCCGGCTGACTTCCATCTGAACCCGACGCTCGAAAAGCGCTTCATCCCGCGTCGCGCCGAAGCGCTCGCCAGCGGCGGTCCGATCGATTGGGCGTTCGCCGAGGCCCTGGCGTTCGGCTCGCTGCTGCTAGAGGGAACCCCGGTGCGTCTATCCGGCCAAGACTGCCGGCGCGGCACCTTCTCCCAGCGTCACGCGGTGTTCTACGATTATGAAACGCGGGACCGCTACATCCCGTTGGAAAACCTCGACCCGGCGCAGGCGAAATTCTGCGTTCACAATTCCTTTCTATCCGAGTTCGCGGTCCTCGGCTTCGACTACGGATACTCGCTTTCCTATCCGGCGATGCTCACGCTGTGGGAGGCCCAGTTCGGGGATTTCTCCAACGGCGCGCAGGTCATCATCGACCAATTTATTTCCTCAGCCGAGTCCAAGTGGCAGACCCCGAGCGACCTCGTGATGCTGCTGCCGCACGGCTACGAAGGGATGGGCCCGGAGCATTCCAGCGCCCGTCTCGAACGCTTCCTCCAGCTCTGCGCGGAGAAAAATCTAATCGTCGGCAACTTCACCACGCCGGCCCAGTATTTCCACGCTCTGCGCCGCCAGAAGCACCGGGAATTCCGCAAGCCGCTGGTCCTGATGACGCCCAAGAGCCTGCTAGGCCGCCCCGAAGCCGTCTCGCTGGAATCTGATTTCCTCGAAGGCACCTGCTTCCAGGAAATCCTGCCTGACACCAAAGTCTTCGCGAATCCGGCCGCTGTTAGCCGGGTGGTCTTCTGCAGCGGCAAGGTTTACTACGACCTCATGGCGCATCGTCAGGAAAAGGGCATTGAAGACGCGGCCATCATCCGCATCGAGCAGCTCTATCCGTTCCACCGCGAAATGGTCGCGGCCATGCTCAGCCAATACGCGAATGCCGCGCGGTTCGTCTGGTGCCAGGAAGAGCCGCTCAACATGGGTGCCTGGTCCTACATCTTCCCGCGCCTCGAACGCGTCGTCGGCGGTAAAATCCGCTACGCCGGCCGGGGGACCGCTTCCAGTCCCGCCGCTGGTTCCAAGGCGATGCACTACCGCGAGCAAAAGGCCCTGCTCACCCAGGCCTTCGAAGTCTAACATCGAATCGTTTTCCCCAACTCTCACCACGCCTCATCCATGTCCCTCGACGTCAAAGTCCCCGCCGCCGGCGAATCTATCACCTCCGCCAATGTCGCCCGCTGGCACAAGAAAAACGGTGATCCCGTCAAAAAGGGCGACATCCTCGTCACCCTCGAAACCGACAAGGTTTCCAACGAACTCGAAGCACCTGCCGACGGCACGCTCGAGATTCTCGTCGGCGAAGGCGAAGAAGTCTCCATCGGCACCGTGATCGCCCGCATCGGCGGGGAAATCGCCGCTGCCGCAGCCCCGGTCGTGCAACCCACGTTGGCCGCGCCCGCCCCGGCTCCTGCTAGCGGCGGGATCATCGAACTCAAGGTCCCCGCCGCCGGCGAATCCATCACCTCCGCGAATGTCGCGAAATGGCGCAAGAACGACGGCGAGCAAGTCACCCAAGGCGAAGTGTTGGTCACCCTTGAAACCGACAAGGTCTCCAACGAACTCGAAGCACCCGCGTCAGGCCGTTTGAAAATCCTTACGCCCGAAGGCGAGGAAGTGTCGATCGGGGCCGTCATCGCCACCATTGATACCAGCGCCACCGCGAGCGCACCGGCCCTGGTCGCACCGGCTTCTTCGTTCGTAGTCCCGGCTTCAGCCGGTTCTTCCACGCCAGCCCCGCCCCCTGCCCCCGCGCCCGTGAAGCCCGATTTCACCGCACCGTCCGCCCCGGCCGAGCGCGTTTCCACCGAAGCCGTTAGCGAGGGACGCACCACCCGCCGCAAGATGTCGATGTTGCGCCGCAAGATCGCCACGCACCTCGTCAACGCCCAACAGACCGCCGCCATTCTAACCACCTTCAACGAGGTGGACATGACCTCGGTGATGGACCTCCGTAAGCAAGTCCAGGACGAGTTCATGAAAAAGCACGGCGTGAAACTCGGCTTCATGTCATTCTTCGTCAAAGCCGTCGCCCAAGCGCTCAAGGACGTGCCGTCCGTCAATGGCCGCATCGACGGCACTGACATCATTGAAAACCATTTCTATGACATCGGCGTCGCCATCGGCACCGACAAAGGCCTGATGGTTCCCGTCCTCCGCGACGTGGATCAGAAGTCCTTCGCCCGGATTGAAAAGGACATCCTCGACTACGCCACCAAAGCGAAGGACGGCAAGATCACCATCGATGATCTAACCGGCGGGGTGTTCACCATTTCCAACGGTGGCACCTACGGCTCGCTGCTCAGCACGCCGATCCTCAACCCGCCCCAAAGCGGCATCCTCGGCATGCACACCATCCAGCAGCGCCCGGTCGCCCTCAACGGCCAGGTCGTCATCCGCCCGATGATGTATCTCGCCCTCAGTTACGACCACCGTCTCGTCGATGGCAAGGAAGCCGTCACCTTCCTGATTCGCATCAAGGACTGCCTCGAAAACCCGACGCGTCTTCTGTTGGAGATGTGAAAAAGTGATCCAGGCGCTCCCGCCTGTTCATCCCGCACAGTAAGAAGGGGCGGACTCCGTCCGGCAGCGCAATAGGGGGCGCGGACATTCCTGTCTGCGGTGCCAATGTGATACGAAAGAAATTCCTGTTAGTCTGCCTATTGCCACTCATTGACGCACGGACAGAAATGTCCGTGGCCCTTACCTTATCCGCAGCGGTACCCTCGAGGGCGTCCTGAGTGTGCCATGAATTGTTCATCATGGATGGGCGATATCTGATCACCTCAGGGTTCTGAGGAATCAGTATGCAGATTCCTGCAACTGGATGTTTCAAAATGCAGGTTCATGCATTCAAAACTTGGACTATTTCGGGCATTGAGTGGTTTTGCCTGTTGGCGGTTAGGGGAAGGTAGCGGTGTGGTTTCATCCAACAGCCGCTCGCGGGCGGTTTCGAGGTAGTGGGCGTCCAGTTCGATGCCGGTGAAGTTATCCAGTCCCTGGCGGTGGGCGGCGATGGCGGACGTGCCGATGCCGAGAAACGGATCCAGCAGCCGCGTTTCCGGCCCCTTGCCATGGAGGCGGATGCATTGCTCGACGAGCGCAATGGGGAAGGTGGCGGGGTGAGGGCGGTCCTTGTCGCGGGAGTTGATGGTTTCGTAGGGAATGAACCAGTTGTTGCCCCGGCAGCGGAGATCGGCACCGCCGGTATGGCCCCAGCGGGCGATGTTGGATTTGTCCTGATAGGGAACCCCGGCGGCGCGGCGGTCGAGCGGGACATCGCCGGCTTTCGTGAGATGGAAGATGTATTCGTGGCAGTCGTTGACGAAGCGCTTCGAGTTGATCGGCTTGAAATGGCCGGCGCTGATTTGTTCGTTGGCGCGCGTTTCGATGGTGATGGATTTGATCCAGTGAAAGGTGTTCTGGAGTGTGAACAGCGGCTCCGGGCCATCGGTTAGTGCGAGGATCAACTGGTGGGGCAGCAACGGGTTCGCCGGGGCCGCGCCGACATTGAGGAAGAACGACGCGTCGTCTGCCATCACTCGTTTCACCTGTGCCGACCACTGCCGGCACCATGTTAGGAATTCCTCCCGCGGCGCGGTGTCCTTGAAGCTCTTGTAGGCGATGCCGAGGTTGTAGGGCGGGGAGGTGACGACGAGGTCGAACGAGGAGGCTTCGAGTGTCGCGAGGGTTTGGAGACAGTCGCCGTGGAGGAGTTTCATGGGATTTGTGGGAGGGAGTGGGTGCTCCGACATGTCACCACATTCATCACGCGTGGTGCAGCAGGATCGAATTCGCGGCGAAGTGGTCGGATAGGATGTCCGATACAATCACGATCGGCGTGCCCGGGCGGGCGAGGTCTTCCTTGCGCAACAGCTCGCTGACGCGCTGGATGGTTTCCTCGATGTTAGAAGCGAACGGCAATTTGAAGGCCCGCACGCCGCGGGTGAGCGAGAGCTGGCGGCAAACGCGTTCGGTGGGCGTGAAGGCATAGAAACCGGATGTGCGCGGACGCAGCATCGCCACGTGGTTGGCAAGCACGCCGCGGCGGGTGAGCACCACTAGCCGGGCGTCCGGCAGGGAGTCGGCGAGGGTGACGGCCGCGCGGGCGGTTTTCTGGCGCTCGTCGCGGAGCAGCACGCTTTGGCCGAAGCCATGGCCGCCGGAGCGCTCGATGCGTGAGGAAATTCTAACGAGAGCCTCGACGCAGCGCTCGGGATAGCGGCCGACCGAGGTTTCTCCGGAAAGCATCAGGCAGTCGGCTTCCTCGTAGGCGGCATTCATCACGTCGGTCACTTCCGCGCGGGTGGGCGTGGGGTTGGTGATCATCGATTCCAACAACTGGGTGGCGACGATGACGCGGGTGCCCAGTTCGTGGCAACGCTTGACGATGCGGCGCTGGAGAATCGGCAGTTCCTCGAACTCGACTTCCGTGCCGAGATCGCCGCGGGCGATCATGATCACGTCGGCGGCGTGGATGATGGCGTCGATGTTGCGGATGGCTTCCTGGTCCTCGACCTTGGCGACGATCTGGGCTTCGCCTTCGAGGGCTTCCATCGCCTCGCGCAGTTCGCGGACGTGGGCGGAATCCCGGACAAATGAACCCGCGATGTAGTCGGCCCCGCACGCGACGGCGAGCGACAGGTCGGCGTGGTCCTTCTCCGTTAGGGCGGGGAGATTGAGGCGGACGCCGGGGAGATTGATGTGGCGGCGCGAGCCCATCGAGCCTTGCGTTTTCACATAACAAAGGATGCGGTCGGCTTCGACCACGTCAATGCGCATCAGCATCGCGCCGTTGTCCACGACCAAGGTATTGCCCACGGTGACGTCGCCCATCAGCCCGTCGTAATTGACGGTGGTGGACAGCGGGACGGTGGGGTCGGTGCCGACCTTGCGGAATTCCACGATGTCGCCTTCGATGAGCGTGTAGGGTTTTTCTAAATCGCCGGTGCGGATCGAGGGACCGGTTAGATCGAACAAGACCGCGACATGTGCATCCCTTGCGTCGGATTGGCGGCGGACCCGCTTGGACATCTCGGCGGCCCATTCATGTTTGGCATGGCTCATGTTGAGCCGGAACACGTTGGTGCCCTCGTCGATGAGGCGGCCGATCATGTCTTCGGATTCGGTGGCTGGACCCAGGGTGATGATGATCTTTGATTTGCGCGACATGGAGCGGGTGCAAAGGGATAAACAGGTGGCGCAGAACGTGCCGGAGCGAGGAAACACCCTAGGCGCTCCCCAAGCAAGACCGGATCGACCCGGACGACTCAACCCAAGGGTGCCTCGAAATACGCCAGCTGTCGATAGGCTGGCTGTGAGCTTGGGCTGAAGCACAGGCACGAATGCCTAGATCACCTTACGCGTCCTTGCCGCAGCATTGTTTGAATTTCTTGCCGGAACCGCAGGGGCAGGTGGCGTTGCGGCCGGTGGTTTCGATCGAGAAGCTGGGCTTCCGTTTCGGGAGATTCAGCTTGAGGGTCGTGCCTTCGGGTGAAGGCATGGACGAGGCATCGAGATTCGCGGAGCTGCCGGAAACGGCGACGTTGTCTTGGGTGAGCGCGGCTTCGCCACCGTGGAGTTGTTGCGGCGCGTTGTGAAGCTGTTGGAGGAAGGCTTCGAGATTCGCGGCGGAGCGGAAGAGGTTTTGGAGGGCCTCTTGTTTGATCGAATCCATCAGGGTGACGAACAAGTTATAGGCTTCGTTCTTATACTCGATGAGTGGGTCTTTCTGGCCTTGGGCACGCAGGCCGACACCTTCGCGGAGGGCATCCATGTTATAAAGATGCGCCTGCCATTGCTTGTCGATGGCGACCAACACCATCCGGCGTTCTTCCTGGTCGAGTACTTCCATCGGCAGATCGCCGACGCGGACTCCGTAGGCATCCTTCACTTTATCCACCAGCATCGCGGAAATGGCTTCCTCGTTCTGGCTGTGGAGGAAGTCGTCGTCGGTCACGCTAACAGGGAGGGTCGCGTTGACCCAATGCAACAGTTCGTTGTAGTCGGGCTGCTTGTCGTCGCGGTCGGAGAGGTATTCGTGGACCTTGGCTGGGATGGTTTCGTCGATGATCTCGTTGACGAGGTCGCGCGGGACTTCGGTGGTTAGAACCTCGTTGCGATAGCCGTAAACGACCTCGCGCTGCATGTTCATGACGTCGTCGAAATCGAGCACGCGCTTGCGGCCGGTGTAGTCGCGGGATTCGACTCGCTTCTGAGCGGTCTCGACGGAACGGTTGAGCCACGAGTGTTCGAGAGCTTCACCTTCCTTCATGCCGAAGCGTTCCATCATCTGGGTCATGCGGTCGGCGGCGGCGAAGTTGCGCATGAGGTCGTCTTCGAACGAAATGAAGAACTGCGAGCGGCCGGGGTCGCCCTGGCGCGAGCAACGGCCACGGAGCTGGCGGTCGATCCGGCGCGACTGGTGGCGCTCGGTGCCGATGACGAACAGTCCACCGGCCTCGGGAACCCCGGCGGCCAGCTTGATGTCGGTGCCGCGGCCGGCCATGTTCGTCGAAACGGTGACGGCTCCGAGGTGGCCGGCGCGGGAAATGATTTCGGCTTCCTGTTGGTGGAATTTCGCGTTGAGGACCGAGTGAGGGATCTTCGCGCGTTTGAGCATGCGGGCGAGGGTTTCCGACGACTCGACGGAGGCGGTGCCGACGAGCACCGGTTGGCCCTTGGCGTGCGCTTCCTCGATGCGGGCGATGACGGCATTGAACTTTTCCCGGCGGGTTTTGAAGACTTGGTCGTTCTCGTCGATCCGGATGTTAGCCGTGTTGGTCGGGATCGGCAGCACGTCGAGCCGATAGATGTCGTGGAACTCGGCGGCTTCCGTTTCGGCGGTGCCGGTCATGCCCGCGAGTTTTTCGTAGAGGCGGAAATAGTTCTGGATGGTGATGGTGGCGAAGGTCTGGGTTTCCTTCTCGATGGACACGCCTTCCTTGGCTTCGACCGCCTGATGGAGTCCGTCCGACCAGCGGCGGCCCGGCATTTCGCGGCCGGTGTTTTCATCGACGATGATGACCTTGTCGTCCTTGACCACGTATTGGACGTCCTTTTCGAAAACGCAGTAGGCCTTGAGGAGTTGGGAAATGTTATGAATTTTTTCCGCCTGCAAATCCATGCGGACCTGGAGCGCGTCTTTGGCTGAGAGCTTTTGCTCGTCGGTTAGGCCGCGGTCGGTGTCGATGTCGGCATAGAGCGTGCCGAGGTCGGGCAGGGTGAAGGATTCCGGATCGCCGGGGGACAGGAATTCGCGGCCCATTTCCATCAGGTCGGAGTCGTGGCCTTTTTCGTCGATGATGAAATAGAGTTCTTCCTTGAGGTCGAAGAGGTCTTTTTTCTGCGCGTCCTGGTGGAAGGAGAGCTCGGACTTTTCCAACAGCTTGCGCATTTCCGGCTCTTCCATGAAGCGCATGAGCTGGCGGTTGCGCGGTTGGCCGAGTTTCACCTTGAACAGCGCACGGCCGGCGGAGACGGCGTCGCCGGCATCCAGCAATTGCTTGGCTTCGGCGGCGAGGTTGTTGCACAGCTCGGTCTGCTTTCTCACAAGCTGCTCGACGAGCGGCTTGTATTTGTCGAACTGGTGGGACGACTGGCTTGAAGGGCCGGAGATGATCAACGGCGTGCGCGCTTCGTCGATGAGGATGGAGTCCACTTCGTCGATGATGGCGAGGTAGTGGCCGCGCTGGACTTGTTCGTCCTTGGTGGATGCCATGCCGTTGTCGCGGAGGTAGTCGAAGCCGAACTCGGCGTTGGTGCCGTAGGTGATGTCGCACCCGTATTCGGCGCGGCGCTCCCACGGTGGCATCTGGTTCTGGATCGTTCCGACCGTTAGACCGAGGAAGCGGAACAACGAGCCCATCCACTCCGAGTCGCGTTTCGCGAGGTAGTCATTGACGGTGACGACGTGGACGCCGAGGCCGGTTAGCGCGTTCAAATAGACCGGCAGGGTGGCGACTAGGGTCTTGCCTTCACCGGTCTGCATTTCCGCGATCATGCCGCGGTGGAGGGCGACGCCGCCGACGAGCTGGACGTCGAAATGGATCATTTCCCAAGCCAGCGGGCGATCATTGACGGTGATCTCGGTGCCACACAGGCGGCGGGCACCGTTTTTCACGACGGCATAAGCCTCGGGTAAAATCTGTTCAAGATACTTGGCGCGGGATTTTCCGAACTCGCTTTCGATTTCATGGAAGGCGGACTTCGCGGCCTCGATTGAGGATGGGGTGGCGAGGATGGTCGATGGCAGCAACGGGAATTCCTCGCGGAGTATGGCCAAGCGGGCTTCAAGCGCCTCGGCGGTCACGCGGAGTTCCGTTTCATCCATGCGTGCGATGATCGGTTTGGCCGGCGCATCGAGAACGTGATAGCGGGAAAGGTGCCCCTTCCAAGTTGCCGTGAATTCAAGGAGTTTTTCGGCCGGCTCGCGTTGGAGTGCTTCTTCAATTTCATTGATACGAGCCACCGTCGGGCGGATGCGGCGCACTTCGCGCTGGTTCTTGCTGCCGACGATTTTCTGGAGAATCCACTTGATCATATAGGAAGGGGTTGGGCGGAGTTCAACCGCCGGGGGGGAGGAAATACACCGGCATTTCGACGGGTGCAAGCCCTAGACGGCGTCCACTTGATTCTTCGACTACGGTCAATCCAAGCCACCAACCTCCCAAGCCAAAGGAAGGTTTCAAAACGCGACGAGCGTGGGAGGATGGCCCGATGGCCGTGCCGTTCGCCAGGCTCAATGAGTTCGAATCCAGCGGCGAGGGCGACATCTGTCGTCGCTGGATCGAGTCTATCCGAAACAAGTCGCCACATAGGCTGGAGGTTCTCTGGATCGCGCTTGCAAACCTTGCGATCTTCCGCAGCCTGCCCATTCACTCAACCTACCAGATTTTCATGAATCTATTTCAAGCATCGGTCGCGGTGACCGCCCTCGCTTCCATGGCCCCATGCCATGCCCTCCCGCCGGGGATTGCCCGGATGGCGGCAAAAAGCGAACTAACGAACTACATCATCCAGCCGAAGCGCATCGTCTGGACCTCCGGGGACGGCGTTGGGAATTCCGGGAATCTCCTGAAGCCCAAGACTGGCCAGGCGGTGCTCATCGATCCTGTGAAGCCGCTCGTCATGAAACCGGGCGCTGGCATCGTGATCGACTTCGGAGTGGAAATTGTCGGCTCCGTCGAGCTCTTCACCCCGATGACCAAAGGCAAGGAGATGCCATTCGTCCGCCTCCGCACGGGTGAATCCGTCGCGGAAACCATGGTCAACCTCGGCGAGCGAGGTGCGCAGAACGATCACGCGCTGCGCGACCAAGTTGTAAAGCTCCCATGGCTCGGCAAAACCACCATCGGCCCGAGCGGCTTCCGTTTCCTGCGCATCGACAACGCGGATCCAAAGATTGATCTCGAACTCAGCCAGGTCCGCGCGATCCTAACACTCCGGGACATCCCCTACGCCGGATCCTTCAAGTGTTCCGACGAGCGCCTCAATCAAATCTGGGAAACAGGAGCCTACACAGTACACCTCAACATGCAGGACTTTCTCTGGGACGGCATCAAGCGCGACCGTCTCGTCTGGATCGGCGACATGTTCCCCGAAGTAAGTGTCATCAACGCCGTCTTCGGCTACAACGAGGTCGTCCCCAAAAGCCTCGACTTGACCCGCGATGTCACCCCCGTCACCGCCTGGATGAATGGCATCAGCTCCTACTCGATGTGGTGGATCCTCATTCACGAGGAGTGGTATCTCCAAAACGGCAACCTCGACTATCTCAAGGAACAGAAGCCCTATCTAACCGCACTGCTCAAGCGCCTCTCGACCTACGTCGGTCCCGACGGTCAGGAAAAACTCGATGGCATGCGCTTTCTCGACTGGCCGACATCGGAAAACACGGTTGCCGTCCACGAGGGACTCCAGGCCATGATGACCCTCACCATGGAAAGCGGCGCAAGACTTGGTGAAATCCTCGGCGACCAGGAAACTGCCGGACTCTGCACCGACACCGCGAAACTTCTCCGCAAACACACACCGGCTTCCAGTGGCAGGAAGTCTCCCGCCGCACTTCTCTCGCTCGCCGGCTTCAGCGACCCGGTGCAGGTTTCCAACGAGATCCTCAAGATCGGTGGCCCCAAGGACCTCAGCACTTTCTACGGCTTCTTCGTCCTCAACGCCCTTGCCAAGTCGGATGACATCGACACCGGTCTCGACTTCGTCAGCCAATACTGGGGCGGCATGATCGACTTCGGAGCCACCACCTTCTGGGAGGACTTCGATTTGGAGTGGACCAAAAACGCGGGCCGCATCGACGAGCCGGCAGCTCCGGGAAAAAAGGATCTACACGGCGATTTCGGCGCGTTCTGTTATCTCGGATTCCGTCACAGCTTCTGCCACGGCTGGGCCGGCGGGCCCACCGCCTGGCTGAGCAAGAACGTCCTTGGTGTCACTCCGCTTGCTCCCGGCTGCGCCAAGGTGAAAATTACCCCTCACCTCGGTCGTCTTGCTTGGGCGGAGGGAACTTACCCGACCCCAAAAGGCCCGATCCACGTCCGCCATGACAAGCAGTCCGACGGCACTATCAGATCCACAGTTGCTTTGCCGGATGGCATCGAACAGGTGAAGTAAATGAGCCAACTCCCGTTGCTGCCCGCGAAGATTGCATCAGGCCCGTCCACCATGGCGAATGGATGCTCACAGTTCGCCCTTCTTATCCTTTGGTGGCGGCGATCAAGGGGGTGGTGAAATCCCGGACGGCGGCGGCGGCGTTTTGGGGGTGGAGTTCGACTTGTTTGACGATGGCGGAGCCCACGATCACGCCGTCTGCGGACTTCGCGACTTCTGCGGCTTGCTCGGGAGTGGTGATGCCGAAGCCGACGCAGATCGGGGTGTCGCTGTGTTCGCGGATGGCGGTGACCTGGGCGGCGATGTTGGCGGAAGGTGCGCCGTGGGAGCCGGTGACGCCGGTTCTTGATAGAAGATAGATGAAGCCTTCCGACGACTGCGCGAGGATTTTCACGCGCTCTGGCGGCGTGGTCGGAGCGATGAGGCGGATGTGTTTCAAGCCGGCACCGATGGCGAGATCCTTGTTGAGCGCGGCTTCGTCGGGCGGCAGGTCTAGCAGGAGAATGCCATCGGCACCGGCGGCCGCAGCGTCGTGGTGGAATTTCTCGAAGCCGTAGGTGAAGACGGGATTCAGATAGGTGAAGAGTACGATGGGAGTCTGGTGCGTTTCGCGGAAGCGGCGGATCAGCTCGATGGCGCGGGCGGTGGTCATGCCGGACTTGAGTGCGCGCTCGGCGGCCATCTGGTTGACGATGCCGTCGGCCAATGGATCGGAAAACGGCAGGCCGAGTTCGATAATGTCGGCTCCGGCATCGGCGAGGGATTTGATGATTTCCAACGAGGTTTCGAAGTTAGGGTCACCGGCGGCGACGTAGGCGACGAAGGCTTTCTGATTGGATTCGCGGAGGCGGGCGAAGGTGGAGTCGATGCGGTTGGGCATGGAAGAGGTGATCTATGAGAGATGATGGAAGAGCGATGATCGATGAGTGAAGAGGGTTTCACGCATCCCGTTTCGCGAGGGCTTCGCAGGATTTGATGTCGAGCTTACCGGAGGCGAGGACCGGGATTTCTGTGACGGGGACGATTCGTTTCGGGCACCAGAGGGAGGATAGGCCTTCGTCTAGCAGTTTGTAGCGGAGGTCGATGCATTCCTGTTCGAGCGCGGGTCCGGCGATGGTGGAAAGAAGCAGGATCGCTTCGCCTTTTTGTTCGTCGGGCACGCCGACGACGGCGATGCGGCGCTCGGCTTCGGAGTCGAGGCCGAGGACTTTGTTGACGGCGGCCTCGACGGTTTCGTGCGGGACCATTTCACCGGCGATCTTGGAGAAACGGGAGATGCGGCCTTCGATGTAGAGGAAGCCATCGTCATCGACGCGGCCCACGTCGCCGGTGCGGAACCAGCCGTCGGACAGGACTTCGGCGGTTTTCTTGGGATCGTTGAGATAGCCTTTGAAGACGTTGGAGCCTTTGAACCAAATGATGCCCTGTTGGTTGAGCGGGACTTCCTTGTCGGTGGCGGGGTCGGTGATTTTGATGGCAAGGCCGGGAAGCATCTGGCCGACGGAGCCGTGGCGCGAGGAGGGCAGGGTGATGGAGTCGCGTTCCGGTTCGAGGTCGGGGAGATTGACGTTGGTGGCGGGGGAGGTCTCCGTTAGGCCGTAACCTTCCTGGGGGCGGATGCCGAATTTTTCCTCGAAGGCGCTGGCCAACGATTGGGGGAGTTTCTCCGCGCCGGTGACCACTAGGCTGAGCGAGGCGAACTGGGCGGGATCGATGCGCTTCATGTAGCCGCGCAGGAAGGTGGGGGTGGAGAGGAAGATGTTGATCTGATGGAGGGCGATGAGTTCGGCGAGGCGCTTGGTTTCCAGCGGGCTTGGATAGGTGACTAGGCTGACGCCTTCGATGACCGGGAACCACAGGGTGACGGTGCAGCCGAACGAGTGGAACAGCGGCAGGCAGCCGAGGATCGAAGAGCCGTTAGGGAGATCCAGTCGAGTGCCGAACTGGCAGACGTTGGCGAGGACGTTGCGATGGCTGAGTACGACGCCTTTGGGTTCGCCGGACGAGCCGGAGGTGAAGAGCAGCGTGGCCTCGTCCTCGCCGCGGCGCTGGTTGAGGCCTAGCAGCAAGCCGAGCACGGAGGCGGGCAGGAGTTTCGAGAGGATTGCCCACCTGACGATTTTCGGCTTGAGCGTGGGGAGTATGCGTTCGATGAAAATCAGGTCGCGGTTGGGCGGCCATGGAAAGGACGAGATCTTTCTAACGAACGGATCGGCGGTGATGAAGCGATCGACATCGGCCTGGCGGATGCAGGATTTGATGGCCTCGTGGCCGGCGGTGAAATTGAGGTTCACGGGGACTTTGCCGGCGAAGAGGACGGCGAGGTTGGCGATGAGGCCGGCCTTGCCGGGAGGCAGCACGATGGCGACGCGCGGCTTGTCGGTTTCCTCCTTGATGAATTTCGAGAAGACGATGGCTGCGGCCAGAATCTTGTCGTAGGTGAGTTCCGTGTCGTCGGCACCGTCGATGATGCGCTTTTTCGAGCCATGTTTTTTGAGCCCTTGGAGCAGGGTCATGGCGAGCGAGCCTTTGAAGAGCGAGCGCGAGGTGTAAGCTTCCTCGTTGGCTTCGAACAGGGCTTGTTGAAAAACGGCGATGCTTGAGGTTCCCGCCGAGATCGGTTTGGCGAAGGCAAAAACTGCGGATGGCAGCGAGGATTTGAGTTCCACGCACAAGCTGGAACCGCGCGGGCGATCGACGGCGACGGGCAGGATCGGCAACCCGAAGGCGCACAAGGTTTTCAAGTGGGCTGCCGGGATGTGACAGGCGGTGGCGGTGCGGGCGGTGGCCCGTCCCGGGACGAAGATCAAGACCCCGCCATCGGCGAGGTAAGGTTTGAGCTGGCTGCCGGCAGCGGCGGGCGCGGCATCGTCGGCGGAAAACATCGCGCCGGAGCCGGATTTTTCCAAGTGGGCCCGGAGATTCGGATCGTAAAGGGCGGATTCCTCGACGAGCCAGGTGATCTTGCGGCCGGGGAAGAGTTTTTCGAAATGGAGGGCGAGTTCGTAATCCAGTCGTCCGGGGATCACCAGGCAGCCGGTCGAGGGAAGGCGCTCCTTGTGAAGGATTTGAGTGGCAGAGGAAGACATTGGGTAAATCGGGATGCGGACAGGTTCCAAGCCTCGGTCCGCAGGGATTTACGCGGATTTTTCCCGGTATCGCACGGCATTTTTCGGGAAAACGCTGCCACTCAATGCAAATCCCGTGGCACTGTGATGAGGAACTTGGTCTCGCTGCCGGGCACCGAGATGACGCCGATGGTGCCGCGGTGGGCTTCGATCGCACGCTTGACGATGGAGAGGCCAAGGCCGGTGCCCTTGATTTCCTGCTGCGAGTGATGTTTCTCGACCCGGAAAAAGCGCCGGAAAATGTGGGCCAAGTCCGCGCTGGGGATCCCGACGCCGTTGTCGGAAACCCAGATGTGGATGTTGTCGCCGGCCCGCTCGCAGCCAACCTCGACGCGCAGGCCGCTGTGGGGGTTCTGTTTGAGCGCGTTCTCGACGAGGTTGAAGAGCACTTGCGTCCAGTAGAAGCGGTCGCCTTGCAGGATCAGATCGGGGTCCGGCATCGTGATGGTTATTTCCGCGTGCTGGTTGCGAATGACCGATTCGAGACGTTCGAGGACGTCCTTGACGCAGGAGCGGAATTTGAATGGTTCGATTTTGAGCGCGTTGGCCTCGCCGGATTCGAGGCGGGAAATGACCAGCATGTCCTCGACGATGCGCGAGATGCGGTCGGCGTGCTTGCGCATAATCGTTAGAAACCGGCGGGCCATTTCCGGTTCGTCGAGCATGTTGTCGTCGAGCAGGTTTTCCAGATAGCCGTTGATGATGGCCAAGGGCGTGCGCAGCTCGTGGGAAGCATTTGCCACGAAATCCTTGCGGACTTGCTCGATTTGGTGCTCGGCAGTCACGTCGCGAATGATGACGCGGGTGGTTGGAGCGCCACCGGCCGGGTTAGAAAGTTGGGCTGCATCGATGACCCAAGCATTGACGCCACGGGTCTCGAGATCGCCGCGCGGGGAGGTTTGCTGAGGGAGGACGACGCGCGATTGCACGGGCTCGCCGGTGGCTAGGCAGCGGAGCAAGGCGTCCGCCAAACGAGGATCAAGGAACGCCTCGCTAACAGGCCGGTTGAGCAGCTCGCGGCGGCCGAAGAGTGCGCGGGCCGCTTCGTTGGCGAAGCGGATGTTGGCCTCGGAATCGACGAGCAGGAAGGCGTCGCCGAGGGCGTCCAGCAGGCGGTTGCGTTCATCGCGGGCCTGTTTGAGATCGAGTTCGAGGCGGAGTTTCCAAGCATTGACTTCGGCTGCCGATTGCTTGCGCGAGTTGCGGTGGCGATAGACGAGAATGCCCAAGGCGACGAGTGCCGCAACCGTGGTGGCGATGGAGATTTCAGTGGTCATGCGTCTGCTGTCGCGACGCGGTAACCGACGCCGCGCACGGTTTCAACCCAACCTCCGTGGGTGCCGAGTTTTTGCCGCAGGCGCTTCATGTGGGTATCGAGCGTCCGGCTGTGGGTCGTGTCGCTGTAGCCCCAGACGGTGCGGAGCAGGTCGTTGCGGTCTTGGGGTTTGCCCGAGCGTTCGCAAAGGAACAACAGCAATTTGAATTCAGTCGCCGTGAGTTCGGTGGGCTCGTTATCCAGATAGAATTTCAGCGAATTCTTATCGAAGCGAAATGGGCCGTAGGTGAAATCGACCGCGCCGGGTGGCGCATCCGTGCGCTTGAGGATGGCCTGCACTCGCAGCATCAGTTCCTTCGGGCTGAAGGGCTTGGTTAGATAATCGTCGGCTCCGGCCTCGAGGCCTTGGATGCGGTCCTCGGTTTGGGCGCGGGCGGTGAGCATGATGACCGGGGTGTTGACCGTGCGGGCGTCCCGGCGGAGTTCGCGGAAAACCGAGTAGCCATCACGACCGGGCAGCATCAGGTCGAGCAGGATCAGGTCCGGCCGCTCGCGCAGCGCCAGCTCGGTGCCTTCCACGCCGTCATGAGCCTTGATGACTTCATAACCCGCACGCTGGAGGTTGAAGCCGATCAGGTCGGCGATGTCGCGTTCGTCTTCGACAATCAGAATTCGATACATTGCGGAACAAAGTAGCGGGCTACAGGTGAGGTGGCGAAACCCTCGCGTGTGACGATTTGGTCACAGTAGATCCTTGCTGACGTAAGTTCCGGGCAAGGTCGTGCGGGCGATGCCGATTTTCACGCCCGCTTCGATCGACGTGTTGACTCCGGTGCGGACGCCGTCGCCCAGCACCGCTCCGAACTTGAGGCGGCCGGTGTTGACCGGTTTCCCTTGGATCATTGAAACGTGGTGGCGTCCGTCGTACCGGTGATTCTCGGTGCAAGTCCCGGCACCGAGCGTCACATGGGTGCCGATGATCGAGTCCCCGACGTAACATTGGCGCGAGATATAGGTGTTGTTGTAGATGACCGAGTTTTTCACCTCGGCACCGTTTCCGACATTGCAATTCGCGCCGATGCTGGTCGCACCGCGGATATAGGCGTTGGGTCCGATCTGGCTGTTCGGGCCGATGATGACCGGGCCTTCAATGACGGTGCCGGAAAGGATGCGGGAGCCGTTGGCGAGGCGGATGCAGCCGCTCAAGCTTGCCAGCGGGCTGACCTCGCCGAGCAGCGAGGTTTCATCCATCAGGGCTAGGACTTCTTCATTCATCCGCAGCAGATCCCAAGGATAGATGACCGGGAAGCAGTTGGCATCGGTGACGATCTTGTCCACGCAGTCGGTGGGGAGATCGGTCCCTTTCCAAGCGAGGGTGTTGCCTTCGCTGTCGAGCAAGCAGGCGGTGTTGGGATTCCTGCCGAGAAGCAAAAGCGCACCAAGCTCGATCCAATTGTCCAGCGGGATGCGCAGCGTCCGCGAGGTGGCTTCTTGTGGCTCGACGAGTTGCAAGCCGGCCCGGCGGAGGTCGGCCGAGAGCAATTCCTTCATCGGAAGATTGGCGATGAGACAGTCACCGAGTTCGCGGTTGGAGGTGATCGGCGCACACAAAGCGGGGTTTCGCGGGGGTAAAAGAGTGGCCTGCATGGTTTGATCAAATTCGATCACGATCCCGCCGGCGACACACGAAAATTCTCTGAATTCTCAAAATTGATCGCCCGCGTTGTGACTGCCAAATCTTGCACGGAACCATTCATTTGACAGGCAGAAAAAGCTATTCGGGGTGTTCCGCGTGCCACTCCGCATAGACCGCCGGGGAGATTTCCGAGGGCTTGATTTCCGAGCGACCGCCCCAGAAGACGTTGGTGTAGGAAACGGGAATTCCAACGGCTGCGAGGTGCTTGTCGATCGCCGCTTTGTGCTCTAGGACTCGGGGTTTTTCCGTGCCGTGCATCACGCCCATGATGTTGACGTTGCCGAACTTGGGTCCGCCTTCACGCCAGTAGGCATGGGTCATGCAGAAATGCCGTCCCACCTCGCCGCCGGCTTCCACCTCGCGGCCTTTGGGCACCGCCCAATGGAACAGGCCGTTGAACCGCGTGACCCGCTCGCCGGTGGCCGATGGCTTGACGTGTTCGAGAAACGTGGAGAACCGGCCGATCACTTTTTTCGCGTTCAGGGTCTCCGCGACTTCACAAAAGCGATCCAGCGGGACACCCGCGATCTCCGCCCGCTTGACCCAAGGATTTTCACAAATTTCATCCAGCGCGAGCTCTTCTTTCAGGGCCAGCAGAACGTCCCATTCTTCCGGCGTTAGATCCACTGCGGTGGTGGTCATCATCGTCGCCGGTTCGTCGGCCTTGTCGCCCGGCTCGAGCACTTTGCGGCGGGTGTGGCCCACGCCGAGTGCGAAAACCCCGTTGGCCGGCATCAACAGATATTCCGTCGCGCCGGTCAGCCGGAGCAGCGCGGTGGCATGGAAATCCAGCGATTCGCCGACCGGCACCTTGAGCGTCGTCCACAGCCGGTAGCCCGAGCCGGAAACCTCGCCATCCGTCGAGCGGATCACCACGTGGCCGGAAAACGGATCGTCCTTCGCCATAAAATCAAACGCTGCGGTGAGCTTTTCCTCCGGCACTTTCCACGCCACCAGGGCTCCGTGTGCGAGCTTCGTGGAAAGCAGCGTCTGCCGGACCCGGCGGACCACTCCCGCCTCGACCATCGCGCGGATTCGCTCGATCACCGTTTCTAACGGCACCCCGGATTGCGCGGCGATCAGATGAAACGGTTGGCGCTGGAAGCCTGCGATCAGATCCTCGGAGATGGCTAGAATCGATGCGTTGACGGGATCGGAGTGCTCGACGGGAATGGTGGAGTTCATGGGTGGGAAAGTGATCTGGATTCGTGGGACTTGCGCCGTTGATCCTGCCGGATACCGCACGAATCATGCGGAAGTTTCGGCGGCGAGTTCCTTGAGGTAGAGCAAGGCGGGTTCGCGATCAAGGATTCGTCCTTCAAGTTGTTCGGTTTGGATTGCTTCGAGGATTTGCTTGAAGCGCGGCCCCGGCGTGAGGCCGAGTCCGATCAAATCCCGGCCGGTCACCAGCGGCGGTGGAATCAACGGCTCGGCCGCAAACTCCGCCGCCTTGGCCAGCAGGAATTCGTGGTTGTCCGTGAAGCCGTTCGATGACCCGCAATCCACCCGATGCAGCTCCATTTCCTTGGGGAAGGTCGGCTCCGCCATGAAGCGCTTGAGCTTCGCGGTGCGCATTTGCTGCACGTTCATGAACTGCATGTGCCGCGCCACCATCGGCACCACTGCGGCGATCACGTCGTTCGGGTAGCGCAGCCGGCGCAGGATCGCATCGGTCATTTCCGCGCCCATCGCATCGTGGCCGTTGAAGCGGATCCGGTCATCGAAAGTCTGGCACGGCGGCTTCGCGATGTCGTGCAGCAAGACCGCCAGGCACAGCTCCAGCGGCGCGTCCGGCTCGAGCATTTCCAACATGATGCAGGTGTGCGTGTAAACGTCGCCCTCCGGATGCCATTCCGGCGGTTGCTCGCAGCCGATGGTCTTCAAAAACTCTGGCACGATGTGCTCCATCAGACCCGTTTCCACCAACAATTCCACCCCCGCGCGGCGACGCGGCGAAGTCAGGATTTTCGAAAATTCATCCCGCACCCGCTCCGGGGAAATCCGTTCCAGCATGCGCGCGCAGCGCCGGATCGCAGCCAACGTCACCGGCTCGATTTTAAACCCTAACACCGTCGCGAACCGCACCGCCCGCAGCAGCCGCAAGCCATCTTCCTTGAAGCGCGCCAGTGGATCGCCGATCGCCCGCAGCACGCCCGCCCGCAGGTCCGCCATTCCGCCCACATGATCGATCACCTCGCCACTTTCCGGCCGCTCGAACAACCCGTTCACCGTGAAATCTCGCCGTTGCGCGTCGTCCTCCGGCGTCGAAAACGTCACCGATTCCGGGTGTCGGCCGTCCTTGTAGCAGCCGTCCGTCCGGAACGTCGCGATCTCCACATGATGGCCGCGGCACTTCGCGATCACCACCCCGAAGTGCGCCCCGACCTCGTTGGCCCCCGGAAAAAGTTTCAACACCTCCTCCGGTCGCGCCGAGGTCGCGATGTCGAAATCCTTCGGCTCCCGCTCCAACAACCGGTCCCGCACACAGCCGCCGGCGAACAACGCCTCGTGCCCTGCCGCAGTCAGCCAGCGGGCAAGTTCAAGGGCGGCATCGCGGGCAGGCATGTAAGCATCATGGACCGGTCCCTTCCGGGGATTCAAGAAATCTTCCCGGAGTGCTGGACGAGAGGTCTATTTCGTTAGATAGACTTCCGTCGCGCCTGCCGCCAAGGCGAGAGCCTTGGCTTTGTCACTTGGCGCGACGCAGCAGGCGGTTGCCAAGGCATCGCTGACGGTGGCGGTAGGGGCGATGACCGTGGCGGCGACGCTGCGGGTGATGCCAAGGCCGGTGGCGGGATCGATGATGTGAGAGTATCGCGTTCCGTCGATTTCGATGAACTGATGGAGATCGCCGGAGGTTGAAACGGCACAGTTCGCGAGGATGAGAAACTTCGGGTCATCCCTGTCTGCGATGGTCCGGATGCCGATTTTCCAGCCGATTGCAGCGGGCGGCGGCTCGCCTAACCGGACGTCACCACCGGCGGTGATGCAACAGCGGGGGATGCCGCGCTGCTTCATCGCCGTTAGCATGGCATCGGCGGCTTGGCCCTTGGCGATCCCGCCAAGGTCGAGGCGCATGGCGGGTTTCATGAAGGTCACGGTGAGTTTTTGCGGGTCGAGGATGAGGCTTTGCCATCCGGTGGCCGCGCGGGCGGCAGCAAGCGTGTTTTCGTCTGGCAGGGATTTCCTCCTGCGGGATTCGCGCCAGAGTTTGGTGAGCGGTCCGAGGGTGGGATCAAACAGACCTGCGGTTTTTTCCGCGATACTGCGGGCCTCCGAAATCAACCCGAACAACAGCGGTGACACGGTGACGGGTTCGCCGGCAGGATGCCTGGACAAGCCGAGCAACTCGCTATCCGCGATGTAGTCGGAGGCGACTTGGTTGATTCGTTCCGCTCTATCAAAAGCTGCGTCAGCCGCTACCTTGGCTTGATCGGAATCCCCGTGATAACAGGTGATGGCGAAGCGGGTTCCCATCAGTCCGCGCTCGAAAGTGACCGGGTTGGCGACGGGCGCGGCGTGGGCACGGGGCGCGATCGCCGTTCCTAACAAGATGAGCGCTTGCCGACGTTTCATGGATTCGCGTTACTCGCTTGGCCCGGGTCCCATGTTCCAATAGCGATGCATTTCCTCGGCCGTGGGAGTTTTCAAAGGACGGACGATGCGGAAGCCCAGCCACGGGGCATTGGTGAAATACCAGATGGATTTGGGGATTTGCGGATCCTCGATTTTCCATGACTTGGTGCTTGCGAGGCGCGCGGCGCTGCGGAGCAATGCCGGATCGGCATTCCAATGACCGCCACGGACCACGGTGGGATAACGGTTGATTGGAGGAGTCCAAGGTGCGGTTTCGCCGTCTTTGAATTTGGCATAGGATTCCGCAGAATATTGATCGAGCACGAGTTCCGCGACGTTGCCATGCATGTCGTGAAGTCCCCACGGATTTGGTTTTTTGGTGCCGACCTTCTGATATTGGAATTCTGAGTTTCCCGCGAACCAGGCATATTCCGTTAGTTTGGCCGGATCATCGCCGAACGAGTAGGCGGTGGCGGTCCCGCCGCGGCAGGCGTACTCCCACTCGGCCTCGGTCGGGAGCCGATAGAAATGGCCGGTTTGCTCGCTGAGCCATTCGCAGAATTTGCTGGCCGCATGCTGGGTCATGCCGACGGCGGGGAAATCCTTGGAATAGCCGTCACCCATTTGGAAGTGCATGGGGATATACGGCGGTGTGGGCTGGGTGACGGTGTCGTTGAGGGATTCGGCACCGGTTGCTAGGGGAGGTTCGGAGGTGGTGAGATCGGAGTCGCGGTTGAGGGTGCCATCCTTGTTGCGGGCTTTACCGTTTTCCATGAACGGGCGATAGAGGTCCCAGGTGACTTCAAGTTTGCCCATCCAGAATGGCTCGATCTTGAGCTTGTGCGGTGGGCCTTCGTCCGGCTTGTGGCCGGCCTCGGTGTCTGACGAGCCGAGGGTGAATTCGCCTCCAGGGATGGCGACGAGATCGAACCTGGCGTCACCTGCGAGCTTCACCTTTTCCGCATAGGAGTTCATGCTGGAAGGCTCGGGGTCGGGAGTTTTCACGATCCCTTCATGGATGGCCCGGGTGGTCGGGAGAAGCTGGGGATTGGGCAATTGTGCCGAGGCCGGGGCGACTAGTAGGACGAAAACAGGTGTTTGGAGGAAGCGGATGAGATTCATGATCCGGTTGTTATCCAAGCATGTATTTGCCGGGGACCGGCACATTCTGGGTTGGGAAACTGTCGGCCATTGTCAGGGTGTCGGGGGCGAGATCCTGGTTGGCTTTCCAGACCTCATCCCAGGTGATCCGTTGCCCGGAATGCGCCGCTTCCCGCGCGAGAATGGCAAGCATGGTGCTGTTGGCCATATACTCGCCGGCGTTGAGCGGTTCACCCTTGCGGATGGCGGCGAACCATTCGTTATGACAGACTTGATACATGTCGGCTTCCTCACCGCGATAAGCCCAGGTGATTTTGCCGGACGGGTCTTTGGTTAGGACGCGGCCCGGCGCTTCGAGAGTGCCTTTTTCGCAGAACACCCGGTCCACCACTTCGCTGAAGGCATTCTGGAACTGGCGCTGGCCGATGTGGCAAAAGACGCCACCCGGGTATTCGAAAGTGACTTCGTAGTGGTCCCAGACGTTGCCATCGTCATTGCGTTGGGCCCGGCCTCCGCCACCGCGGGCCGCGATCGGGGCGACGTCGTTCATGGCCCAGGAGATTTTGTCCACGGTGTGGATCGCCTGTTCGAGGATCGGTCCACCGGACAGCCATTGGTGGGCCATCCAGTTGCGGATTTGCCATTCGACGTCGCTCCATTCCGTTTTGCGTTGGCTGATGGAAGTCGAGGGTTTCGGGACGGCTCCCATGTAGGTGCCGTAAACGGAAACCGTCCGACCGAGTTCGTCTTTGCGCAGTTTGGCGTAGCCCTCGCGGGTGCTGGGAGCAAAGCGCCAGCAGAATCCATGTTGCAGGGTCAGACCTTTTTCCTTGGCGATGCGGGCGGACGCCACCACGGATTTCACCCCGGCGACATCCACGGCCATCGGCTTTTCGGCGAAGACATGTTTGCCTGCCTCCACGGCGGCACGGAGATGGAGAGGACGGAATCCCGGAGGGGTCGTGAGGAGGACGACATCCACCCCGCTGGCGATGACTTGCTGGTAGGCGTCCAGTCCAGAAAAGCGACGTGACTCGGGGACATCGACTTTTTCGCCAAAGCCCGAGAGATACCGAAGACTCTCGTTGATCTGGCTGGCGAAGGCATCGCCGATGGCCCACAGCTTCACGTTCGGATCTGCGGATAGAGCCTGGCTCGCGGCACCGGTGCCCCGCCCTCCGGCACCGATGAGGCCGATTTTTAGAACGGCATTCGAGCTGCCTTGTGCCCGGAGAATTCGGGGGAAGCCCGCAATGACTGAGGTGGCTCCGGCAGCGGCGAGAAAACGACGGCGAGTGGGTGGTAATGGATTCATGATGACTGCAAACAAGCAGAAGCCCGGCTACGAAAGCAAGGCGCTTGGTCTTTCAGTTGTTGTCACTTGGTTCGGGCACGCGGCACCGCCTTCAAGGTCGAACCCCTAGAGGTGGCTTCGTTGGACGATCCTAGATTTTGCCGAGGATCAGCAAAATGATCAGGATCACCCAATGAGGCCCAGTCCGCCGCTCGCTTGGCCCGTAGCCCCAGCTTCTGCTGTGGCCCCAAGATGGGAGTGCGCCTACCAAGGTGAGGATGAGAATAACGAGAAGTATGGTTCCGATGCTCATGGGATTTTTGGTTGGAGGTTAATGTCGCCGCGCAGCGGTTTCGCCGGTTCATTCCGGGCAATTGGTGGGCTTCCAGCGACGAATGACGCGTCAGAACGTTTTCCTGAGGTGCGAGGGCAGGATGTTCAACTGCTCGCGGTATTTCGCGACGGTCCGGCGGGCGACCTTGATGCCTTGTTTGTCGAGCGCCTTCATGAGGAATTCGTCGGACAAGGGCTTGGCGGCATTCTCGGCGGTGACGAGCTGTTGGATCGCCTCGCGCACGCCGGCGTTGGAAACCTCGGTGCCGTCGCTGGTCTGATAGCCGGTGGCGAAGAACGCGCGCATTTCCATCAGCCCGTGCGGGGTGAACACGTATTTCCCGGCGACGGCCCGCGAGATGGTCGTCGCGTGGAGACTCAGCTCGTCGGCGATGTCGTTCATGGTCAAGGGCCGCAGGTGGCGGTGGCCCCGGGCGAGGAACGCCGGTTGGTGTTCGATGAGTTTATGGGCGATGGCGAGGATGGTTTCCTGGCGGAGCGAAATGGCTTGGATCAAGCTGCGGCCGTCGCGGATTTGGTCGCGGAGAAACTGGCGGGCCTTGGCGTCGGTGCCGGTCTTGCCGATCATGTCTTTGTAGAAATCATTGATCCGCAGATTCGGGAGATGTTCGCCGGTGAGGCGGGCATACCAATTGCCATCGTCGTCGCGCTCGATGATGACATCCGGCAAGATGTAGGGGTTGCCGGTCGGGTCGTATTCGCCGCCGGGATTCGGGGTCAAGCGGCCGATCCGCGAGGCGGCTTCGGCGATGCGCTCGACGGTGGTGCCCAGCGCGCGGGCGATTTGCGGATGGCGCTTGCGGGCGAGATCCTCCAGGTGATCGCGGACGATCTTGTATTCGATGGTTTCCCTGCCGGTCGTGCGTTCCAATTGCAACAAGAGAGACTCTGGAATCCCGGACGCTCCGATGCCGGCGGGATCGAACGATTGAACCAATTTCAGCGCTTCATCGACATCCCGGGGCTTGAGGCCCATGTGGCTTCCCAGAGTTTTCACGGGCAAATCGAGGAATCCGCGGTCGTCGAGATTTCCTAAAATCGCTTGGGCGGCATCGCGGATTTCAGGATCGACCATCGATTGATCGAGCTGATGTTGCAAATGCTGCTGAAGCGTCTCGGGGGCCACGATGGAGTCGTAAATGCGCTGGCGGCGTTCTTCGTCCTCGCTGGTCCATGGTGAGCTTTTCCCTTCGAGAATCGTGCGGTCGCGCCAATCGTCGTCGGTCTGGTTCATGTAATCCAGCGAGTCCGCCTCCTCGGGATCCGGGCCTTCCTCATCGAGGGAGATGGTTTCCGTCAGATCCTCCAGCACCGGGTTCGTCTCCAGAGCCTGCTGGACAAGTTGGGAAAGCTCCAAGGTGCCCGCCTGCAGGATCTCCAGGCTCTTGCGCATTTGAGGCGCGAGCGTCTGCTGCTGGGAAAGCGATTGATGGAGGAATGCGTTTGCCATTTCCGGCAAGTTCGTTGCCGCAACGAGTCTATGACGCTTGTGTTAAAAACGAAGCAAAAATTATGCCATTACCCAAAGCTTTTCCCTTGCGTTTGGGGCGATCCGGGCAGGTCGCTGATGAAAAGAAATTACCCCCGATTGTGACCGGGCGATTTGAGGTCCGACGAATGGCTCGATGCCAAGCTTGAGGGCTGGCTGGGACTGACCATCAACCGGGAAAAAACCAAGGTGGTAAACTTCGACTACGGCTACCCGCGTAAAGCGTTCCGCGACTTGAGCAACTATGCACACAAGTGGATGGTGGCTCACCTCACCCGGGACGGAGGCGGAGGAAATACCATCGACCGCAAGGGATAAGCCACTACCAATATTTACAAGAACTTGGACTTCAAAGCCGATGACGAAATGTCTCCCGGTTTTATTTTTCTCGTTGGAATCAATGCCCCTGCGGCTTGGTGTTCTTCGGTTCCCATTCACGCCGCGAGCGCGAGCGGACTGATAGGACGACGGGTATGCCGGGAGCTGGGTGGGCGGCGCGGTAGCGGTTGACGATGTAGGATTCGTAGCTGGTGGCCATCAGGCGCTTGTCGTTGACGAAGAGGACGATGGTCGGCACCGGGATGACGCTGTATTTTTCCTCCACTGCGGCGGTGGCGTAGTAGAGCTTGAGGCGCTTGCGGAGCTTGTTGTCGATCGGCGGCGGGGTGGCTTCGAAGGCCCCTTGGAGAATGCGGTTGAGCTGGCCGGTGCCGGGGATGTTTTGCGCGCTTTTTTTGATTTTGAGGGCTTCCTTGAGGACGTGATCGACAGAGCCGCCGGTTTTCGCCGAGCAGGCGACGAATGGTGCGTAGTGGAGGAAAAACAGCTCGCGCTTCACATGGTCGGTGGCTTCCTCCAACCGCGCGGTGCGGTTGGCTCCGGGGTGGAAGAGGTCGAATTTGTTGAGCACGATCAGGCAGGGCTTTTTCTCCTCCATGATGAGCTGGGCGATCTTGCGGTCCATCGAGGTGATGCCCGCTGCCAGGTCGATGACGAGCACGCATAGGTCGGAGCGGCGCACGGCTTTCTCGGTCCGCATGGCGGAGAAGACTTCGACGGAGTTGTCGCGCTTGGCCCGCGGGCGGAGGCCGGCGGTGTCGATGAGGGTGAAGTTTTCGCCATCGAAGGAGTAGGGTAAATCGACGGCGTCGCGGGTGGTGCCGGCGATTTCCGAAACGATGGTGCGCTCGTCCTTGAGGATGGCGTTGACCAGCGAGGACTTGCCGGCGTTAGGCTTGCCGACGATGGCGAGCTTGATGCCGACGGCCTCGGCGACTTCGGCTTCGGCCTCGGTTTCGGAAACGAGCGGGGCGATGACGGCGTCGATTTCATCGCAGAGCACGCCGAAGTTGCGGCCGTGTTCGGCGGAAACGAAAACGCTGTTGCCGAGACCGAGGCGGGTGAAATCTGAGTGGGAGTTCTCGTGCTTGTCGTCGTCCACCTTATTGATGACGAGGAGTACGGGCGGCTTGGCCTTGCGGAGTTTTTGCGCGAGCGCTTGGTCGATGGCGGTGAGACCGTCGTGGGCATCGACCACGAACAGGATCAGGTCGGCGGTTTGCATGGCGATGTCGGCCTCGATGGTGACTTGCTCTTCGAAGCCGTCATCGATGTTGCCGCCGATGCCGCCAGTGTCGATGAGGGTGCAGGCGACCTGTGTCGCCTTGGATGGAGCCGCGATGCGGTCGCGGGTGACGCCCGGCTGGTCGTGGACGATGGCGATCTTCCTCCCGGCAAGGCGGTTGAAGAGAGCGGACTTGCCCACATTGGGGCGTCCGACGATGGCAACAGTAGGCATGGGCCGGATGTATGGGGGAAACCGGCGAAGCGCAAGGGCAGAGGCAGTTTCCCGGTGATTGATGGCCGGATGGCTTGGATCTCGGGTTTGCCCGAGAATCACTTGCGCTTGAAGCGGGCCTCGTTTTTGAGTTCGGCCAATGACAATGCCGGGAAGGTGCCACGAAGCGGCTGACTTGCCAAGCCGGCCCCCGACAACCAGGTGTTTTGATGGTGCCCGGATTTCCGGCCAAAGTTTGCCATGGCGGGTGATCCATGCAGACTCGCCGCGTGGCGACCTACGACGATCAAAAACGGATGATGAATCTCTCGCTGGCGGCGGCCGTGGTGCTGCTCGGCGCGAAGGTCACCGCCGCCGTGGTCACCAAATCCTCCGCCGTCTATTCCGATGCCGCAGAATCCGTGGTGCATCTGCTTGCCGTCGGATTTGCCGCCTGGGCGCTGCGTCTTGCCTACAAACCGGCGGACGAGACGCATCACTTTGGGCATGACAAGGTGGCGTTCCTTTCCGCCGGTTTTGAGGGCGCGATGATTTCGGCCGCTGCGGTGCTGATCCTCTATGAAGCGGTCCGGCAGTTTGTCTTCGGCGTGTCCATTTCCCACATCGGATTCGGCGCGGCGGTGACCGCCGGTGCGGCGCTCGTCAATCTGGTGCTCGGACTCTCCCTCGTCGGCATTGGAAAAAGGAGCGGTTCACCCTTGCTGCGGGCCAACGGCATGCACGTCCTGACCGACGTGTGGTCGAGCGGCGCGGTGCTCGTCGCCCTCGCGCTGATTCACTTCACCAAGTGGGTCTGGTGGGACCCCATCGCCGCAGTGTTCGCCGCGCTCAACATCTTGCGCGTCGGCTTCAAGCTGATCCGCGAAAGCCTCGGCGGCCTACTCGACGAAACCGACCCGAAGGTGGAGCGTGAAATCTGTGCCCTGCTCGACCGCGAGGTCAGCCGCCGCAGCTTGTCCTATCACAATCTCCGCCACCGGCACTCGGGACGAACCCACTGGGTCGAGTTCCACCTCGTCTTCGACGACGCTCTAACCGTCGGCGACGCGCACGAAGCCGCCACCGAAATCGAAGCGAGCGTCGCCGCGTTGCTGCATCCCGATGGCCGGGTCATTTCCCACCTCGAACCGAAGTCCGCCGAGCATCTCGAAGAGCGCTGGGAAGAACGGTGACGGGATGGACACGGGCGGCGGCGGTTTCAGGCACCTCGGGACCCAGCCGCTATCTGGACTGGACAGCCGTGGCACGACCCTACTTTATTAAGTGCAACCCATGGGAATTGGCCGGGTTCGCCACCTTTTCCGCCAACCTGTCGCGTCCCTCACCGACCTATGAACCTTCTGAATCTAGCAAGCGTCGCGCGGCTTGCCGCTTGGACCTGCTGCCCGATAGCCGCAGGCCATGGCACCCATGCGGAACGGGTGGAACTTTATTCCGCGAAACTCCAACGCGATCCGGCCGATGTGAACGCGCGGCATGAGCTGGCGCTGGCCTACGTGGAGAACGGCGATTGGCAATTGGCATTGTCCGAGTTGCGCATCGCGGACCGGTTGAACACGCCGGAATCAGGTTTGGACTTCAGCGTGACCCGTGCGCGGGCGCTGGTGATCGGCGGGCGGATCGAGGCGGCGCGGGAAGTGTTGGACACGTTCCTGAAGAAATCTCCCGATCACGCGGCAGCCTTGCTGGAACGGGCACGGATCTTGGACACCTTGAAAATGCCGGAGGACAGCCTCGCGGACTACCGGAAGGCGCTGGAGTTCTCGGTGAATCCCGAGCCGGATTTGTTTCTCGAAATGGCGGACAAACTGGTTGCACGACAGTGCAATGACGAGGCCATCCGCCTCATCCAAAAAGGCATCGGCACGAAAGGCGAGGTGCCCTCGCTGGTGCTCAAAGCCATGGCCCTAGAAATCGCCGCAGGCCGTTTCGACGACGCGCTCAAGCGGGTGGACTCCATGGCCAAGCTGATGCCGCGCGCCGAGCCATGGTTAGCCAAACGCGCGAGCGTGCTGGCCCAAGCCGGCCGTCTCGATGAATCGAAAGCCGGATGGCAGGCGCTACTAGATCGCATCAACGCCCTGCCGAATCTGGAACGCGGTTCGGTGGCGATGGCGACCCTCGCCACCCAAGCCAGCCAGGCGATTTCCGCACTCTCCGCGCGGAACACCGAATCCCTTTCCACGCTGCCGGTCAACCACGCGACAATGCCCCCCTAACTCCACCTCCTCAAACCCAATGCAGCATTTCCACCTGTCGCTGCTGGCCGCCTTCGCGGTCTGCCCGGCCAACGCCCAAGTTTCCTACACGGGAGGCGTCTATAA